>NZ_JAAQQT010000691.1:0-24985 GCF_011742065.1 Aquabacterium sp. A08 | reverse complement strand
GAAACCGTGGTCGATTTCCACCACGGCATCCGCGACGCGAAAAAGCGCGTGCTGCGCATGATCGGCGACCCGGCCACCCGTTACCGCGAAGACCCGGTGCGCATCATCCGCGCGGTGCGCTTCGCCGCCAAGCTCAGCGGCCTGGGCTTCCAGTTCGACGCCAAGACGCGCGCGCCCATCGCGCCTTCGCTGGCGCTGCTGGCCGACGTGCCGCAAAGCCGCCTGTTCGACGAAATGCTCAAGCTCTTGCAGACCGGCCATGCGCTGGCCAGCATCGAACAGCTCAAGGCCACCGGCTTGTCCAAAGGCATTTACCCGCTGCTGGACCTGGTGGTGCAGCGCGCCGACGACCCGTTCGTGCGCGCCGCCTTGCAGGACACCGACCGCCGCGTGGGCGAACACAAGCCGGTGGCGCCCAGCTTCCTGCTGGCCTGCGTGCTCTGGAGCGACGTGCGCGAAGGCTGGCAGCAGCGCCTGCAGCACCAGGTGCCGCCGTTCCCGGCCCTGCAGGAAGCGGTGGACGAGGTGTTCGAGTCGCGCATCGGCGACGTCTCGGGCCGCGGCAAACTGGGCGCCGACATGCGCGAAATCTGGCTGATGCAGCCGCGTTTCGACAAGCGCACCGGCCAGTCCCCGTTTGCGCTGGTCGAGCAGGCCCGCTTCCGGGCCGGCTTCGACTTCCTGCGCCTGCGCGCCCAGGTCGGCGAGCTGGACGAGGAGCTGGCGCACTGGTGGGAAACCTTCAGCACCGCCAGCGAGGCCGTTTGCCGCGACATGGTGGAGGCGGTGCGGCTGGAGCAGCAACGTGCCCGTCCCAGCGGCAAGGCCAAGTCCGGCGAGGCCAAGTCGGGCCGCGGCAAGGTGCACCGCCTGCCGGCCGAGACCGAGGACCCGCGTTTCCGACCGGTGGACGACGCCGACGCAGACCCTGCCGCGGCCGCGCCAGCGGGCGAGGAGGGCCTGGACGCCCCAGCCAAGAAGCGCCGCCGCCGCCGGCGCAAGCCCAACGGCGCCGGCGGTGACGTGGCGAACGATGGCCCCGCCCTCGACTGAGCGGTCGCCGGTCGCCGTCCACGTTGCCCTGGGGGCCAACCTGGGCGACGCGGCACAGACCGTGCGCGCCGCCCTGGACGCCTTGGGGCGCTTGCCCCAGACCCGTCTGCGGCGGGCGTCCAGCCTGTACCGCACCGCGCCGTGGGAGGCGCAGGGCCCCGACTTCATCAACGCCGTGGCGGCCCTGGACACCCGCCTGACCGCCCCCGACCTGCTGGCCGCGCTGCAGGCGCTGGAGCTGGCGGCCGGCCGTGAGCGGCCCTACCTCAACGCGCCGCGCACGCTGGACCTCGATCTGCTGACCTACGGCAGCGGGCGCATCGATTCCGCCCGGCTCACCGTCCCGCACCCGCGGCTGTGGGCGCGGGCCTTTGTGCTGGTGCCGTTGGCCGAAATCAGTCCCGAGGCGGTGCCGCCCTCGGCCCTGGCGGCCGTGGCGGGACAGGCCATCGAACGCCTGGGCGCTTGACGGCGCTTCAGGGCGCCAGCCGCTCGCGCACCCAGTCGGCGCCGTCCAGCCGGTAGCGCAGCCGGTCGTGCAGACGGCTCTTGCGCCCCTGCCAGAATTCCCAGCGGTCGGGCCGCAACCGGAAGCCACCCCAGTGTGGCGGCCGCGGCGGGTTCAGCAAAAACTGCGCGCCGTACTTGGCCGCGTTGGCCACCAGCACGCCGCGCCCGGCGATCACCTGGCTTTGCGGGCTGGCCCAGGCCCCGATGCGGCTGTCCAGCGGTCGGCTGTGGAAATAGGCGTCGCTTTCCTCAGCGCCGACGCGCTCCACCCGGCCCTCGATGCGCACCACCCGCTCCAGCTCCACCCAGTGAAACTGCAGCGCCGCCCATGGGTTGCCGGCCAGTTCCTGGCCCTTGCGGCTGTCGTAGTTGGTGTACCAGACGACGCCCTGCGCGTCGTAACCCTTGATCAGCACCACCCGGGTGCTGGGCCGCAGGTCGCTGCCCACCGTGGCCACCGTCATGGCGTTCGGTTCGGGCACCTCGCTGCGGATGGCTTCCTGCAGCCACTGGTCGAACTGCTGCATCGGGTCGGCGTGCGAGGCGTCCTCGCTCAGTTCGGCCCGTTCGTAGCTTTTGCGAAGGTCGGCGATGTTCATCCCACCAGTATGTCACGCGCGCCCAGCGGGCCGCCACCTTGGCGCCCAGCCCTTAAAATCCCCCAGAGTTTTCAACCTGTGCCCATGACCGACCGCCCCTCTTCGGCCCTGCCGACCCAGATCGACCTGAAAGCCCTGGCGCGCCAGGGTCAGCCCCTGGCCGGTGTGCTGCCGCTGTCGGCCTTGGCGCGGCTGGCCGCCGACGCGCCGGCCCTGCCCGGCGCCGCGCCCGCCGACGTGCAATGGCAGGCGCGGGCCGAGTTCCGCGAGCGCGCCCCGGGCGAGGCCGCCGAACGCGGCGCCGGCGGCCCGCCGCTGTGGCTGCACCTGGTGCTGGACGCCGCGGTGCCGCAAACCTGCCAGCGCTGCCTGCAGCCCTACGCCCAGCCGGTGCAGGTGGACCGCTGGTTCCGCTTCGTGGCCGACGAAGCCGCCGCCGAAGCCCAGGACGACGACTGCGAAGAAGACCTGCTGGTGTTCGAGCCGCGCTTCAACCTGCTCGACCTGATCGAGGACGAGCTGCTGATGGACCTGCCTCTGGTGCCGATGCACGAGACCTGCCCCACCGCCGTGCCCATGAGCGCCGGCGCGCTGGACGAAGCCGGCGACGCCCCGCGGCCCCACCCTTTCGCGGCCCTGGCGGCCTTGAAACCACGCCCCGGCGGGCAAGGTACTTGATGCGGGGTTCCGCACCGCGCTATAATTCTCGGTTTCGCGCTGGCCTGAACACATGTGTCAGGGCTGGTGCCCTCACCAACCCCCGCAAGCCCTCTGAGGCCATTGCCTTTTTCTTAGGAGCCGATCATGGCCGTTCAGCAAAACAAAAAGTCCCCCTCCAAGCGCGGCATGCACCGTTCGCACAACGCCCTGACCGTGCCGGGCACCGCCGTGGAGCCGACCACCGGCGAACTGCACCTGCGTCACCACATCAGCCCCAACGGTTTCTACCGCGGCCGTCAGGTGCTGAAGAACAAGTCCGAGGCCTGACCGGCGGCGTCCTGCCGCGCCTTGCGCCCCAGGCCGTTTTGCAAGGCCCGCATGCTGCATGCGGGCTTTTTGCATCTGTGCTCCCGATTCCGCCGGACCGGACCCGGCGCCTTTGAAGGTCTAGCCATGATCACCCTGTCGGTCGATTGCATGGGAGGGGACCACGGTCCCGCCGTCACCCTGCCGGCCTGCGCCGCCTTTCTGGCGGCCCACCCCCAGGCGCGCCTGCTGCTGGTCGGCCGGCCCGAGGCACTGGCGCCGTTGCCGGCGGCCCTGGACGCGTCCCGCTGCACCGTGGTGCCCGCCAGCGAGGTGGTGACCATGGACGACCCGGTCGAGGTGGCGCTGCGCCGCAAAAAAGACTCCTCCATGCGGGTGGCCATCGCCCAGGTGAAGGACGGCGCGGCCCAGGCCGCGGTGTCCGCCGGCAACACCGGCGCCCTCATGGCGATCGCGCGCTACGTGCTCAAGACGCTGGACGGCATCGACCGCCCGGCCATCGCCACGCAAATGCCCAACGCCACCGGCGGTGCCACCACGGTGCTGGACCTGGGCGCCAACGTCGATTGCACCGCCGAGCACCTGCTGCAGTTCGCCGTCATGGGCTCGGCCCTGGTGGCGGCGGCGGGCAAGGAGTCGCCCACCGTGGGCCTGCTCAACATCGGCGAAGAGGTCATCAAGGGCAACGACGTGATCAAGCAGGCCGGTGCGCTGTTGCGCCAGGCCGGCGACCGCGGCGACCTGAACTTCCACGGCAACGTCGAAGGCAACGACCTGTTCAAGGGCACCACCGACATCGTCGTCTGCGACGGTTTCGTCGGCAACGTGGCGCTCAAGGCCAGCGAAGGCCTGGCCAGCATGATCGGCGGCTTCATCCGCGAGGAATTTTCCCGCAACCTGTTCACCAAACTGGCCGCGCTGGTGGCCTACCCGGTGCTGTCCGCCTTCAAGCACCGGGTGGATCACCGGCGCTACAACGGTGCCGCGCTGCTGGGCCTGCGCGGCCTGGTGTTCAAGAGCCACGGCTCGGCCGACGCCTTTGCGTTCGAGCAGGCGCTGGTGCGCGCGTATGATGCGGCCCAGCACCAGCTCCTCGACAACGTGAAGGCCCGCATCGCCCAGGCCGCGCCCTTGATGGCGCCCGCCGTGTCCGCCGCGGCCTGACCGCTGCGGCCGGCTGGCCGGCCCTGTGGCCGGCGCCCACCGTCGATGCGCCGCCCGCGCCCACCCGTTACACCCGAGCCATGAGACGATATTCCCGCATCACCGGCACCGGCAGCCATTTGCCGCCCAAGCGCCTGACCAACGCCGACCTGGTGGCCCTGCTGGCCGCGCGCGGCATCGACACCAGCGACGAATGGATCGTCGAACGCACCGGCATCCGTGCCCGCCACTACGTGGACGACGGCGTCAACGCCAGCGACCTGGCCTTCCAGGCCTGCCGCCAGGCCCTGGCCGCCGCTGGCCGCCAAGCCAGCGAGATCGACCTGATCATCGTCGCCACCTCGACGCCCGACATGGTGTTCCCGTCCACCGCATCCATCCTGCAGCGCAAGCTGACCGAGGCGGCCTTGGCCGAGGGCGACACGGGTGCTGCCGGCGGGGCCGCGTTCGACGTGCAGGCGGTGTGCAGCGGCTTCATCTACGCGCTCACCGTGGCCGACGCCCTGATCCAGGCCGGCGCCGCCCAGCGCGCGCTGGTGGTGGGGGCCGAGGTGTTTTCTCGCATCCTCGACTTCAACGACCGCACCACCTGCGTGCTGTTCGGCGACGGCGCCGGCGCCGTGGTGCTGGAAGCCACCGAACACGACGGCAGCGGCCCGGCCGTGCTGGCCAGCGACATCCACGCCGACGGCCGCCACACCGACATCCTGTGCGTGCCGGGCACCGTCAGCGGTGGCCAGGTGCTGGGCGATCCGCTGCTGAAAATGGACGGCCAGGCCGTGTTCAAGCTGGCCGTGGGCCTGCTGGAAAGCGCGGCCAAGAACGCGTTGGCCAAGGCCGGCAAGGCCGAGGCCGACATCGACTGGCTGGTGCCGCACCAGGCCAACATCCGCATCATGCAAAGCACCGCGCGCAAGCTGAAAATGCCCATGGACAAGGTGATCGTCACCGTGCAGGACCACGGCAACACCTCGGCCGCGTCCATCCCGCTGGCGCTGGACCACGGCGTGCGTACCGGCCAAATTCAACCCGGCCAGACGCTGATGCTCGAAGGCGTGGGCGGTGGCTTCACCTGGGGTGCCGTTCTGGTGCGCCTGTAAACCCGAATTTGGAGAAGAAGAATGTCGTTTGCATTTGTGTTCCCTGGCCAAGGCTCGCAGGCCGTCGGCATGCTCGACGCCTGGGGCGACCACCCGGTGGTGGCCGAGACCCTGAAAGAAGCCTCCGACGCCTTGGGCGAGGACGTGGCGAAGCTGATCCACGAAGGCCCGAAAGAAGCCCTGGCCCTGACCACCAACACCCAGCCGGTGATGCTGGTGGCCGGTGTGGCCGCCTGGCGTGTGTGGCGTGCGGCGGGTGGTGCCTTGCCCGCGGCGGTGGCCGGCCATTCGCTGGGCGAGTATTCCGCCCTGGTGGCCTCTGGCGTGCTGACGCTGGCCCAGGCCGCACCCTTGGTGCGCTTCCGTGCCCAGGCCATGCAGGACGCGGTGCCGGTGGGCACCGGCGCCATGGCCGCTATTTTGGGCATGGCCGCGGACAAGGTGCGCGAAGGTTGTGCCGAGGCGCAAGCCACCTTCCCCGCGGGCAGTGGCGAGGTGGTGGAGGCGGTGAACTTCAACGACCCGGCCCAGACCGTCATCGCCGGCAGCAAGGCCGCGGTGGAAAAAGCCTGTGAAGTGCTGAAGGCCAACGGCGCCAAGCGCGCGCTGCCGCTGCCGGTGTCGGCCCCCTTTCACTCCAGCCTGATGAAGCCCGCCGCCGAGCGCCTGAAAGAGAAGCTGGCTGCCACGGTGCTGGCCGCGCCGCAGATCCCGGTGTTCAACAACATCGACGTGGCGGTGGAAACCGACCCCGACCGCATCCGCGACGCGCTGTACCGCCAGGCCTTTGGCCCGGTGCGCTGGGTCGAGAGCGTGCAGGCGCTCAAAGCCCGCGGCATCGCCACCGTGGTGGAATGCGGCCCCGGCAAGGTGCTGGCCGGCATGGTCAAGCGCATCGACGCCGACCTGGCCAGCGCCGCCCTGTACGACCCGGCCACGCTGGCCGAAGTCCAGGCCCTGCTGGCCTGACCCCGAAAACACCCAGGACGAGGAGGGAAACCCATGTCTGACACCGCATTCGCCGGCCAGGTGGCCCTGGTCACCGGCGCCTCGCGCGGCATTGGCGCGGCCATCGCGCTCCAACTGGCCAAGCAAGGCCTCAAGGTCGTGGGCACCGCCACCAGCGACGACGGCGCCGCCAAGATCACCCAGGCCCTGTCGGCCCACGCCGGCTGCCGGGGCGCCAAACTCGACGTGAACAACGCCGCCGAGGCCGAGGCCCTGATCGACGCCATCGTCAAAGAACACGGCGCGCTGCACGTGCTGGTCAACAACGCCGGCATCACCCGCGACATGCTGGCCATGCGCCTGAAGGACGAGGACTGGGACGCGGTGCTCGACACCAACCTCAAGGCCGTCTTCCGCATGAGCCGCGCCGTCATCCGCCCGATGATGAAGCAGCGCTACGGCCGCATCGTCAGCATCACCAGCGTGGTCGGCGCTTCGGGCAACCCGGGCCAGGCCAACTACGCCGCCGCCAAGGCCGGCGTGGCTGGCATGACCCGCGCGCTGGCGCGCGAGCTGGGCAGCCGCAACATCACCGTCAACTGCGTGGCGCCCGGCTTCATCGAAACCGACATGACCGCCGCCCTGCCCGACGCGCAGCAGCAGGCCTTGCTGGGCCAGATTCCGCTGGGCCACCTGGGCAAACCGGCCGACATCGCCCACGCGGTGGCCTATTTGGCCAGCCCGCTGGCCGCTTACGTGACGGGGCAGGAGCTGCACGTCAACGGCGGCATGTTCATGGCCTGATAACATTCGGCCCCGTTTCACCGCCGCGGGGCCCCGATTCGCGGGGCATCGGCCCCGGCCCAACCGCCCGCCGGGAGTCCCGCGGGCGGCCCGGCTAAAATGGCGGGACTGTTTTTAACCACCCTCAGAGGGAACTATGAGCGACATCGAAGCACGTGTGAAGAAAATCATTGCCGAACAACTCGGCGTGGAAGAGGGTCAGGTGACCAACGAGAAGGCTTTTGTGGCCGACCTGGGCGCCGACTCGCTCGACACCGTGGAGCTGGTCATGGCCCTGGAAGACGAGTTCGGCATCGAGATCCCGGACGAAGACGCCGAGAAGATCACCACCGTGCAGAACGCGATCGACTACGCCGTCGCCCACCAGAAAGCGTAAGCGCCGATGAGCCGCCGCCGTGTCGTCGTGACCGGTCTGGGCTGCATCAGCCCCGTGGGCAACACGGTGGATGCGGCCTGGGCCAACCTGCTCGCCGGTCAATCCGGCATCGACCTGATCACCAAGTTCGATGCCTCGAACTTCGCCTGCAAGATCGCGGGCGAGGTCAAAGGGTTTGACCTGGAGTCCTACATCGGCGCCAAAGAGGCGCGGACCATGGACACCTTCATCCACTACGGCATCGCCGCCGCGGCGCAGGCCGTGGCCGACGCCGGTCTGCCGGTGGGTGAGGCGCTGAGCGAGGAAGAGGCCTGCAAGATCGGCTGCATCATCGGCTCCGGCATCGGCGGCTTGCCGATGATCGAGGACACCCACGCCGAACTGACGAACCGCGGCCCGCGCCGCATTTCGCCGTTCTTCGTGCCGGCCTCGATCATCAACATGATTTCCGGGCACGTGTCCATGCGGTTTGGCTTCAAGGGGCCGAACATCGCCGTGGTCACGGCCTGCACGACCGGCCTGCACTGCATCGGTGAGGCCGCTCGCAAGATCGAATACGGCGACGCCGACGTGATCGTCGCCGGTGGCGCCGAGTCCACCGTGTCGCCGCTGGGCATCGGTGGCTTCGCCGCCATGCGCGCGCTGTCCACCCGCAACGACGACCCGGCCACCGCGTCCCGCCCTTGGGACAAGGACCGCGACGGCTTCGTGCTGGGCGAAGGCGCCGGCGTGATGGTGCTGGAAGAGTACGAGCACGCCAAGGCGCGCGGCGCCAAGATTTACGCCGAGGTGGCGGGCTACGGCATGAGCGCCGACGCCGGTCACATGACCGCGCCGAACATGGACGGCCCGCGCCGCGCCATGCTCAACGCCCTGCGCAACGCCGGCCTCAACGCCGACCAGGTGGATTACCTGAACGCGCACGGCACCTCCACCCCGCTGGGCGACATCAACGAGACCAACGCGATCAAGGCGGCGCTGGGCGACCACGCCAAGAAGATCGTGGTGAACTCGACCAAGTCCATGACCGGTCACCTGCTGGGCGGTGCCGGGGGCATCGAAAGCGTGTTCACCGTGCTCGCGGTGCACCACCAGAAGAGCCCGCCGACCATCAACATCTTCAACCAGGACCCGGAATGCGACCTGGACTACTGCGCCAACACCGCGCGGGACCTGAAGATCGAGGTGGCCGTGAAGAACAACTTCGGTTTCGGCGGCACCAACGGCACGCTGGTGTTCAAGCGCGCCTGATCCTGACGCCGGTCCCACATGGCCCACCAGCCCCCCGCTGTGGTTTACCCGGTGGGGCCCTGTCGGGTGGCGTGGCTGGGCCTGGTCGCCCTGGCCGGGGTCTGGGCCACGGGTCTGGCGCTCTGGGCCCTGGAACAGGGCGGCCCGCCGTGGCCCGGGGCCTGGTGGTGGTCGCTGGGTCTGGGGGTGGCTTGGCTGGCCTGGGGCGTCTGGCAGTGGCGCCATCCCTTGCGTGGTCTGCTGCACTGGGCGCCCAACGACGACGGCCCGGGCGCCTGGCGCTGGCAAAGCGCGGCCTACCGTCACGGCACCCCGCTGACCGACTTGCAGACGGCCTTCGACGGCCAGTCGGTGCTGCTGTTGCGCGCCCGCACCCCGGCCGGCCTGACCCTTTGGCTGTGGCTCTCCGCCGCCACCGAGCCGACCGATTGGGAGGCCCTGCGCCGCGCGGTGCGCGCCGATCCGGGGCCCCGACCCGCGCCCTGACCCGTGGTGGCAAGGGCGGTGGTCGCATCGGGTATATTTGCCGGCCACACCCGCCATGACCGATTACCCCATCCCCGCGCCCAACGCCGACACCCTGCTGGTCCAACGCACCCTGGCCGGCGACCAGCGCGCGTTCGAGATGCTGGTGGTGAAATACCAGCGCCGGGTCGAGCGGCTGATCGGTCGCATGGTGCGCGACACCGACCTGGTGCAGGACATCGCCCAGGAAACCTTCATCCGCGCCTACCGCGCCCTGGCCCAGTACCGGGGCGAGGCCCAGTTCTACACCTGGCTTTACCGCATCGCGGTCAACACCGCCAAAAAGCAGCTCATGGAGCTCAAGCGCGACCCGCTGGTGTTCATGAGTGCGTTGCAGTCTGGTGACGACGATGAAACTTCCGGGCTGGAACGCGAACTAAACGCTCAGGTAGCCGATGCCGAGACCCCCGAAGCGGTGCTCGCCAGCAAGGAAATCGCCGAGGCCGTGAACGCGGCCATGGAAGCCCTGCCCAAGGAATTGGGCCAGGCGATTGCCCTGCGGGAGATCGAAGGCCTCAGCTACGAGGAAATCGCGCAGGCGCTGGATTGCCCCATCGGCACCGTGCGTTCGCGCATCTTCCGTGCCCGCGAAGCCATCTCGGCGCGCATCAAGCCCATGCTGGAACGCCAGACGGGCAAGCGCTGGTGACACCGGGTCGCTTTTTGGAAGCCACGACCATGCAGAACACGCCCGAACCCCAACGCCCGTCGGCCGGCGATGACGCCGAACTGGTGCAAGCCCTTTCGGCCTTGCTCGACGGCGAGTGCACCGCGGACCAGGCCGCTGCGGTGACCCTGGCCTACGGGCGCTCTGCGGGGGTGCAGGCCGCTTGGGCCCACTACCACTGCCTGGGCGAAGCCCTGCGTGACGCCCCGGGCGCCGGGGCCACCCCCGCCAGCCGCGATTTCGTGGCGGGCGTCATGGGCCGCCTGGCCCAGGAGCCCGCACCCTGGGCCGATGCCACACCCGCGCCGCTGACCGCCGCCCCGGCCCCGCCCGTGCCGCGCCCCGAGGCGTCCAACGACCCGGTGTTCCGCTGGAAGGTGTTGGCCGGCGTGGCGTCTTTCCTGGCCGTCGCTGCCCTCACCTGGCAGGTGGCCGTGGCCCCGGCGCCTTCGGCCGCGCCGCAACTGGCCCAGGGCGCCCCTGAGGCCGCGCCCATGCAGTGGGTGGTCACCGACCGCGGCGTGGTGCTGCGCGACCCGCAACTGGAAGAACTGATGGCCGCGCACCGGCATTACGGCGGCGTGTCGGCGCTGCAGATGCCCGCCGGCTTCCTGCGCAACGCCACCTATGAAGCCCCGCAGCGCTGACCGGCCATGACCCGTATGAGTTTTGCCCGTTGTGCCCTGGGCGCCATGACCCTGGCCCTGGCCGGCACCGCCTTCGCCGCCCCCGACGACGCCCGCAGCGCCCCACCGCCCGACAAAAGCCTGTCGGCCTGGCTGGAGCGGCTGCACGAGGCGGCGCGCCGCCGCGCCTACATCGGCACCTTTGTGGTGTCCAGCGGCGCCGAAATGGCGGCTTCCAAAATTTGGCACGTCTGCGACGGTAGCCAGCAGTACGAGCGCATCGAAACCCTGACCGGCGCGCCCCGCACCACCATCCGCCGCAACGACGAGGTGGTGACCTTTGCCCCCGACCTCAAGGTTGCCTTGCGCGAACGGCGCGAGGCCCTGCGCCTCTTCCCCGACCTGTTGCGCAACCCGGGCCAGCCGATCGAGGCCCTCTACAGCGCCCGTGGCGTGGGCCAGGAGCGGGTGGCCGGCTACGACGCCCTGGTGGTGGACTTTGTGCCCAAGGATGCCTTGCGCTACGGCTACCGCATCTGGTCGGAAAAGGCCACCGGCCTGGTGCTCAAGCTGCAGACCCGCGACGCGGCCGGTCAGGTGCTGGAGCAGGTGGCCTTCACCGAGCTGCAGTTGGACGCCCCGGTGAAAATGGACGCGCTGGCGCGGCAGATGGAGAACACCGCCGGCTACCAGGTGGTCAAACCCGAGTTGCGCAAGACCACCCCCGAGGCCGAAGGTTGGCGTCTGAAGGCCGACGTGGCCGGCTTCCAGTCCATGAGCTGCCACAGCCGGCGCGAACCGGCGGCCCGCGCGACGCCGGCGGTGCAGTGGGTGTTTTCCGACGGCCTGGCGTCGGTGTCGCTGTTTCTGGAAACCTTTGACGCCAAGCGCCACACCAAGGAAAAAGTGGTGTCGGCCGGGGCCACGCACTCGGTCTCGCGCCGCCTCGGCGAGCACTGGGTCACGGCCATGGGCGAAGTCCCCCCCGAGACCCTGGGCCAGTTCGTCCAGGCGCTTGAACGCACCCGTTGAATCCCGGGGTCGGCCCCCCATCTGAAGCCGACGCTGGGCCCCTAGACCCGGACCGGAGAATTTGCATGCCTGTGACCGTTGTGACCCCTGCCACCCGCCGTTACGCCGTGGCCGCGGTGGCCGCCGCCTCGCTGGTGGCGGTGCTGTGGTCGGCCAACCATGGCCCGGTGGAAGCGCAGACCGCGGCCCCGACCGCCACGGCCTCCGCGACCACTGTCGCCCCGGCCCCGCTCGTCACCGGGCTGCCCGACTTCACCGTGTTGGTGGACCAGGTCGGCCCGTCGGTGGTCAACATCCGCACCGTGGAACGCGTGCGCCAGCGCGAGGGCGCCAGCGGCCCGCAGGACCCGATGCAGGAGTTCTTCCGCCGTTTCGGCATCCCCTTGCCGCCCGGCATGGCCCCACGTGGGCCGCAGCGCCCCGATCGCGGCCCGGAAACCGAACGCCCACGCGGCGTCGGCTCGGGTTTTGTGCTCAGCCCGGACGGTTTCATCATGACCAACGCCCACGTGGTGGACGGTGCCGACGAGGTGGTGGTGACCCTGCCCGACCAGCGCGAGTTCAAGGCCAAGGTGGTCGGGGCCGACCAGCGCACCGACGTGGCCGTGGTCAAGATCGACGCACAGGGCCTGAAGGCCGTGCGCATCGGCGACGTGGGTCGCCTGAAGGTGGGCGAGTGGGTCATAGCCATCGGCTCGCCGTTTGGCCTGGAAAACACCGTCACGGCCGGCATCGTCAGCGCCAAGCAGCGCGACACCGGCGACTACCTGCCCTTCATCCAGACCGATGTGGCCATCAACCCCGGCAACTCGGGCGGCCCGCTGATCAACCTGCGGGGCGAGGTGGTGGGCATCAACAGCCAGATCTACTCACGCTCGGGCGGTTTCCAGGGCATTTCCTTCGCCATCCCGATCGACGAGGCGGTGCGCGTTTCCGACCAACTGCGCAGCACGGGCAAGGTCACGCGCGGGCGCATCGGCGTGGCCATCGACAACGTGACCAAGGAACTGGCCGACACGCTGGGCCTGGACAAGGCCCAAGGCGCGCTGGTGCGCGGGGTGGAAGCGGGTTCACCCGCGGCCCAGGCCGGCGTGGAGCCGGGGGACATCATTTTGAGCTTTGCCGGCAAGCCCGTGGAGAAGTCGGCCGACCTGCCGCGCCTGGTGGGCAACACCGCGCCGGGCACGCGCGCGCCGCTGCAGGTGTGGCGCCGCGGCGCCGCCAAGTCCTTGACGCTGACCGTGGGCACTTTCGAGGACGAGACGGTGGCCCAGGCCGAGGCCCCCCAGCCGGCGCAAGCGGCGCCCGCTGCCAACGCGCTGGGGCTGGCGGTGCGCGACCTGACCGCGGCCGAAAAGCGCGAGCTGCAGCTCGGCGGCGGGGTGCGCGTGGTGCAGGCGCGCGACGCCGCGGCCAGTGCCGGTCTGCGCGAGGACGACGTCATCGTCGGCGTGGGCAACCAGCAGATCGCCAGCCTGCAGCAGTTCGAGTCGCTGGTGGCCGCGCTGCGCAAGGACCGGCCGGTGAGCGTGCTGATCCGCCGCGGCGAATGGGCCCAGTACGCCCTGATCCGCCCGTCCGGCCGCTGAAAACCGGTTTTTGCCTACAATCGAAGGGTTTGAACGCCAGCGTTGCGCTGGCCGTGGGCGCGTCAACCGCTGACGCGCCTTTTTCTTGTGGCGACCCGTGCCCCTGGCGGGGTGGCTGCCCGGCGTTCCGCCGACCCGTGTCTGAGCCCCCAGTGATGAACCACATCCGCAATTTTTCCATCATCGCCCACATCGACCACGGCAAGTCCACCCTGGCCGACCGCCTGATCTCCCGCTGCGGGGGCTTGAGCGACCGCGAAATGAGCGAGCAGGTGCTGGACTCGATGGACATCGAGAAAGAGCGGGGCATCACCATCAAGGCGCAAACCGCGGCGCTGCACTACAAGGCCCAGGATGGGCAGGTGTACAACCTGAACCTGATCGACACCCCCGGCCACGTGGACTTTTCCTACGAGGTCAGCCGTTCCCTGAGCGCCTGCGAAGGCGCGCTGCTGGTGGTGGACGCGTCGCAGGGTGTGGAAGCGCAGACCGTGGCCAACTGTTACACCGCGCTCGACCTGGGCGTGACGGTGCTGCCGGTGCTCAACAAGATGGACCTGCCCAACGCCGACCCCGACAACGCACGCGCCGAGATCGAGGACGTGATCGGCATCGACGCGACCGAAGCCATCCCGTGCTCGGCCAAGACCGGCATGGGCATCGAGGAGATTCTGGAGCTGGTGGTGGCCCAGGTGCCGCCGCCCAAAGGCAACCCCGACGGCCCGCTGCGCGCCATGATCATCGACAGCTGGTTCGATGCCTACGTGGGCGTGGTGATGCTGGTGCGTGTGGTGGACGGCACGCTGAACCGCGGCGACAAGATCAAGCTGATGGCCACCGAGGCCCTGTACAACGCGGAAAAACTGGGCGTGTTCACCCCGCACAACGAGCCGCGTCCGGCGCTGAAGGCGGGCGAGGTGGGCTACATCATCGCCGGCATCAAGGAGCTGAAGGCGGCCAAGGTGGGCGACACCATCACCGCCATCAAGACCAGCAGTGGAGCCAACTTGGACTTCGCCACCGAAGCCTTGCCCGGCTTCAAGGAAGTGCAGCCGCAGGTGTTCGCCGGCCTGTACCCGACCGAGGCCAGCGAGTACGACCAGCTGCGCGACGCGCTGGAAAAGCTGCAGCTCAACGACGCCGCCTTGCGCTACGAGCCCGAGGTGTCGCAGGCGCTGGGCTTTGGCTTCCGTTGCGGCTTCCTGGGCCTGCTGCACATGGAAATTGTGCAGGAGCGCCTGGAGCGCGAGTTCGACCAGGATTTGATCACCACCGCGCCCAGCGTGGTGTACGAGGTGGTCAAGGGCGACGGCGAGATCGTCATGGTGGAAAACCCGTCCAAGATGCCCGAGGTCGGCCGCATCCAGGAAATCCGCGAACCCATCGTGACGGTGCACCTGTACATGCCGCAGGAATACGTGGGCGCGGTGATGACGCTGGCCAACCAGAAGCGCGGCGTGCAGCTGAACATGGCCTACCACGGCAAGCAGGTCATGCTGACCTACGAACTGCCGCTGGGCGAGATCGTGCTGGACTTCTTCGACAAGCTCAAGTCGGTCAGCCGCGGTTATGCGTCCATGGACTACGAGTTCAAGGAGTACCGCGCGTCCGATGTGGTGAAGGTGGACATTCTGCTGAACGGCGACAAGGTCGATGCGCTGTCCATCATCGTGCACCGCAGCCAGTCGGCCTACCGCGCCCGTGCGGTGGTGGCCAAAATGCGCGAGATCATCAGCCGCCAGCAGTTCGACGTGGCCATCCAGGCCGCCATCGGTGCCAACATCATCGCGCGTGAAACCGTGAAGGCTTTGCGCAAGAACGTGCTGGCCAAGTGCTACGGTGGCGACATTTCGCGCAAGCGCAAGCTGCTCGAGAAGCAAAAAGCGGGCAAGAAGCGCATGAAGCAGATCGGCTCGGTGGAAGTGCCGCAAGAGGCCTTCCTGGCCATTCTGCAGGTGGAAGAATGATGAACAACGCGACGATGGGCGCCCTGACCGGCGTGGTGTTGACCGCCTTCGCCAGCTACGGCCTGGGCTGGTACCTGGGCCTGGTCGAGGGCAACTTCGCGCTGCTGCTGTTCCTGGCGGTGGTGGTGACCGGCGTGTACTGGCTGGCCGAGCGTTTCTACTTTCTGCCCCAGCGCCGCCAGGCGGCCGAACGGCTGCGCCTGTCGCACGAGCGGCGCGAGGCCGAGCTGGCGCGCCAGGGCGTCAAGGGCGACAACGTGGACCTGGCCGCCGCCCAGCAGTCGCTGTTGCAGCAGCCCTGGTGGCTGGACTGGACCGCCGGCCTGTTCCCGGTGATCCTGGTGGTGTTCGTGCTGCGTTCCTTCCTGTTCGAGCCGTTCAAGATCCCGTCGGGCTCCATGATCCCGACGCTGCGCATCGGCGACCTGATCCTGGTCAACAAATTCCACTACGGCGTGCGCCTGCCGGTGCTCAACACCAAGATCCTCAGCAACCACGAACCCGCGCGCGGCGACGTGATGGTGTTCCGCTACCCGCCGCAGCCCAGCCTGGACTACATCAAGCGCGTGGTCGGCCTGCCCGGCGACGAGGTGGCCTACCTGAACAAGCAACTGAGCGTCAACGGCCAGCCGGTGGCCAAGGCCCCGCAGCCCGATTTCTACGACAGCGGCACCCTGCGCTACTCGCAGCAGTTCGGCGAAACCCTGGGCGACAAGCGCTACCTCACCCTCAACGACCCCGACCGGCCGGCCTTCATCCCCGGCGCGGCGGAGTTTCCCTTCAAGGACCGGTGCCGCTACTCGGTCGAAGGCGTGGTCTGCACCGTGCCCGAAGGCCATTACTTCCTGATGGGCGACAACCGCGACAATTCGCTGGATTCGCGCTACTGGGGCTTTGTGCCCGAGGCCAACATCGTCGGCAAGGCGTTTTTCGTCTGGATGAATTTCGGCGATTTCGGCCGCATCGGCGGTTTTGAATGAGCCCCGGCGCCGCGCATTGATTAAGATGGTGGCATTGCAAGCAACGGAGCGGGGCAGATGAAGCACAAACAGCGGGGCATCACCTTCCTGGGGGTGGTTTGCGTGGGCATTGTGGTCGGGGTGGTCGGCGTGGTTGCGGCCCAGGTGGCACCCACCTACCTCGAGTTCCAGTCCATCCAGACGGCCGCGCAACGGGCCGCCGAATCCGGCAACACCGTGGGCGAAATCCGCACCGCGTTCGACAAGTCCAAGGCGGTCGATTACTTCGAGGCCGTCAGCGGCAAGGACCTGGAGATCAGCAAGGTCAACGACAAGATCGTGGTGGAATTCGCTTACGACAAGGAAATCCACCTGGCCGGGCCGGCCTACCTGGTGCTGAAGTACCGGGGCAGCAGCAAATGACGGGACTGGTGTGATTTGAAGGCCGATTTGCTGGCGCTGCAGCAGCGCCTGGGGCACCGCTTTGCCAACCCGGCCTTGCTGGAACGGGCCCTGACCCACCGCAGTTTTTCCGCCGACCACTACGAGCGCCTGGAGTTTCTGGGCGATTCGGTGTTGTCGCTGGCCGTCTCGGGCCTGCTCTACGAACGGCTGGCGCGCCAGTCCGAGGGCGACCTCTCCCGCATCCGCGCCAACCTGGTCAAGCAGGACACGCTGCACGGCCTGGCCGAACGCCTGGGCCTGCCCGACCTGCTGCGCCTGGGCGAGGGCGAGGTGCGCTCCGGCGGCCGGCAGCGGCCATCCATTTTGGCCGACGCGCTGGAAGCGGTGATCGGGGCGGTGTACCTGGACGCCGGCTTTGAGGCCGCCAACGCCCTGGTCTGCCGCCTCTTCGCCCCGGTGGACCTGAGCCCGGGCCAGAGCGTGCAGGGCAAGGACGCCAAGACCGCCTTGCAGGAGTGGTTGCAGGGGCGCAAAATGAAGCTGCCCGGCTACCGGGTGGTGGGCACCACCGGTGAGGCCCACCGCCAGACCTTCGAGGTGGTTTGTGAAATTGCCGAAACCGGCCAGCACCAACGCGGCAGCGGCCCCTCGCGCCGCGCCGCCGAACAGGCCGCCGCGGCGGCCATGCTCCAGCATTTGACCCAACGCCAACCATGACCGCATCCCCCCCTCCGGCCCCCCGGGCCGACGACCTGGAGGCCATGCTGGCCCAGGCCCTGCGCAAGCCCGGGGCCGCCGCGCCGTCCGCCACCGCGGCGCCCGAACCCGAAGGCCCGCGCCGTTGCGGCTACGTGGCCATCGTGGGCAAGCCCAACGTCGGCAAGTCCACCCTGCTCAACGCGCTGGTGGGGCAGAAGGTCAGCATCACCTCCAGCAAGGCGCAGACCACGCGCCACCGCATCACCGGGCTGCGCACGGTGGGCGCCACCCAGTTCGTGTTCGTGGACACGCCCGGCTTCCAGACCCGGCACGGCAACGCCCTGAACCGTTCGCTCAACAAGACGGTGCTGGGCGCGGTGGCCGACGTGGACGTGATCGTCTTCGTGGTGGAAGCGGGCAACTTCAACCTGGCCGACGCCAAGGTGCTGGACCTGCTGCCGAAGAACATCCCGGTGATTTTGCTGGCCAACAAGCTCGACATGGTGCACCGCCGTGCCGAGCTGGCGCCCTGGCTGCGCGGCATGCAGGAACGCCACCCCTTCGCGGAATTCGTGCCGATGTCGGCCAAGAACGCCAAGGACGTGCAGCGTTTTTACGGCATCGTCGAAAAATACCTGCCCGAACAGGACTGGATGTTCGACGCCGACGAGCTGACCGACCGCAGCGAACGCTTCATGGCCGCCGAGATGGTGCGCGAAAAGCTGTTTCGCCTCACCGGCGACGAACTGCCCTACACCTCCACCGTCGTCATCGACAAGTTCGAGGAGGAAGGCCAGCTGCGCCGCATCGCTGCGACCATCGTGGTCGAACGTGATGGCCACAAGGGCATGGTCATCGGCGAAAAGGGCGAGAAGCTCAAGCGCATCGGCAGCGAAGCGCGCCAAGAATTGGAGCGGCTCTGGGGCGGCAAGGTGTTTCTGGAGCTGTGGGTGAAGGTGCGTTCCGGCTGGGCCGACGACGAGGCCCGGGTGCGCAGCTTCGGTTACGAATAAGCGGCGCCCGCCGCCATGCCCAGCGCCACGGCCAAGCAGCCGCGCGTGCACGACGAGCCGGCGTTCGTGCTGCACCGCCACGACTGGAGCGAGGCCAGCCTGATTCTGGAGGTGTTCAGCCGCCGCCACGGCCGGGTGGTGCTGGTGGCCAAGGGGGTCAAGCGCCCGTCCTCGCAGTTCCGGCCGGTGCTGCTGCCGTTGCAGCCGCTGCGCCTGGGCTGGGGCGGTGACGCCGAGGTCCGCACCCTGAAGGCGGCGCACTGGGAGGGTGGCCACGTCATGCCCAGCGGCGAGGCCTTGCTGGCCGGCTGTTACCTGAACGAACTGCTGCTCAAGCTGCTGGCGCGGGACGACCCGCACCCCGGCCTGTTCGACGTGTACGCGCGGGCGGTGGCGGCGCTGGCGGCCTCGCCCACGGCCCCTGACCCGGGCGCCGAGCGGGCGGCGGTGTTGCGTGCGTTTGAACTGCTGTTGTTGCGCGACGCCGGTTTTTTGCCCGACCTGACGGTGGACGGGGTGCGCCTGCTGCCCCTGGCGCCCGACCAGCCTTACCGCCTGAGCCCCGAGGCCGGCCTGCTGCCGGCGCACCCGCAGGCGCCGGCCGCCTGCCCGGGGGCGACCTGGCTGGCCTTGCAGGCCGCCCTGGACACGCCCGAGCCCGACGCCGCCCTGCGGGCCCCGTGCCGCCAGGACGCCGGGGCGCTGCGCCAGCAGCTGCGCGGCCTGCTGCACTACCATAGCGGGGTGCGGGTGTTCCAGACCCGCCAGTTCATGGTGGACGTGCAGCGCCTGGCCCCGGGCCGCGCCACCCCGCCCTGAAGCCCGACCGATTGCCGCCCACCATGTCCCACTCCCACCCCCTGCCGCGCACGGCCTTGTCGGTCAACGTCAACAAGGTCGCCTTGCTGCGCAACAGCCGCCACCTGGGCATCCCCAGCGTGGTGCGCGCCGCCACGCTGTGCCTGGAGGCCGGTGCGCACGGGATCACCGTGCACCCACGGCCCGACGAGCGCCACATCCGCCGGCACGACGTGTTCGACCTGGCCGAGCTGATGCGGGCCTGGCCCGAGCGCGAATTCAACATCGAAGGCAACCCCTTCCACAACCTGCTGGACGTGGCCGCCGAGGTGCACGCCCGGGGCCTGCCGCTGCACCAGCTCACCTTCGTGCCCGACAGCGAGGGCCAGTTCACCAGCGACCACGGCTGGCGCTTCCCCGACGACGCCGAGCGGCTGCGCCCGCTGGTGGCGCAGGCCCAGGCGCTGGGTGCGCGCGTCAGCCTGTTCATGGACCCGGAACTGGCGCAGATGGCGGCGGCCCGTGCCGTGGGCGCCGACCGGGTGGAGCTGTACACCGAGCCCTACGCCGCCGCCTGGGGCCAGCCCGGCCAGGCCCAGCAGCTGGTGCGCTACCGCGCCGCGGCCCAGGCCGCGCGGGACGCGGGGCTGGGCGTCAACGCCGGGCACGACCTCAACCGCGACAACCTGACCGAGTTCCTGCGCGCGGTGCCGGGCGTGGCCGAGGTGTCCATCGGCCACGCGCTGATCGCCGACGCCCTGGAACTGGGCTACCCCGCCACCGTGCGCGACTACCTGCGCTGCATGGCGGCGGCCCACCCATGATCTACGGCGTGGGCACCGACATCTGCCAGGTGGAGCGCATCCGCGCCAGCCTGGCGCGCCACGGCGACCGTTTCGCCGAGCGCGTGCTGGCCGACGGCGAACTGGCCACCTGGCGCCAGCGCAGCGCGCGCTGGCCGGAACGCGGCGTGCGCTACCTGGCCACCCGTTTTTCCGCCAAAGAGGCGTTCAGCAAAGCCATCGGCCTGGGCATGCGCATGCCCATGACCTGGCGCGACTGCGAGATCGCCAGCCTGCCCAGCGGCCAGCCCACCCTGGTGTTGCACCGCGCCCTGAAAGACTGGTTCGACGCGCGGGGCCTGAGCGCCCACGTCAGCGTCACCGACGAAACCGACTACGCCGCCAGCTTTGTGGTGGTGGAACAGCCATGACCTTGCACGCCCCCCTGATCATCGACGTTGCCGGCACCCGCCTGAGCAAGACCGACAAACGCCGCCTGGCCCACCCGCTGGTGGGGGGCGTGATCCTGTTCGCCCGCAACTGGGCCGACCGCGCCCAGCTGACCAAGCTGTGCCGGCAGATCAAGAAGGTGCGCGCCGACCTGTTGATCTGCGTGGACCACGAGGGCGGTCGGGTGCAGCGTTTCCGAAGCGACGGCTTCACCCACCTGCCGCCCATGCGCGCCTTCGGCGACCTGTGGTTCAACGGCCCCGGCGCGGCCACCGGCGAGGCGGCCCTGAACGCCTGCAACGCCGCCACCGCCGCCGGCTTTGTGCTGGGCGCCGAGCTGCGCGCCTGCGGCGTGGACTTCACCTTCGCCCCGGTGCTGGACCTGGACCACGGCGGCAGCACCGTCATCGGCGACCGCGCCTTTGCCCGCGACGCCCGCGTGACCACCGCGCTGGCCCAGGCCCTGATGCACGGCCTGTTGCAGGCCGGCGTGCGCAACTGCGGCAAGCACTTCCCTGGCCACGGCCACGTGCAGGCCGATTCGCACGTGGACCTGCCGGTGGACGAGCGCGACCTGGCCACCCTGGTGGCCGACGACGCCGCGCCCTACCGCTGGCTCAACGCCAGCCTGACCAGCGTGATGCCGGCCCACGTCGTCTATCCGCAGGTGGACACCCGCCCGGCCGGCTTCTCGGCGCGCTGGCTCGACGGCATCCTGCGCGGCCAGCTGGGCTTCACCGGCGCCATCTTCAGCGACGACCTGAGCATGGCCGGCGCCCGCCAGATCGACGGTCGCGAGGTGAGTTACACCGAGGCCGCCCTGGCCGCCTTGGAGGCCGGTTGCGACCTGGTGCTGTTGTGCAACCAGTGCGTGGTGGACGGCGGTGCGCCGATTGACGCGCTGATCGACGGCCTGAGCGAAGCGGTCGTCACCGGCCGCTGGGCGCCGCGCGAAGCCAGCGAACAGCGCCGCCAGGACCTGCTGCCGCAGGGCTACCCGCTGCCCTGGGACGAACTGATGGTGGATGCGCGTTACATGCACGCGCTCTCGCTGCTGCCTTGAGCGCGCGGGAGGGCCGCACCGGGCCCGGGCACGTGGCCGGTACCCCCCTGGTGCGATGGTTGCGCGCGACGGCCGCGGTCGAGCCGGCGCGCCAGGACTTTGCCGAGCGCCTGAGCCTATGGCTCGGGCCGGTGGACGCGTTGCGGCTGCGCGCTCTGCACCAGACGCTGCAGCCGGTGGTGCCCGTGGGCAGCCCGCGGTGGTCGGCACCGCCCGACGACCTGGAGGCCCGGGTCGCGCAGGCCCGGGCCACCGTGGAGGCGGCCATCCGGCAGGCTTTGCCGCGGCCCGCGGCCGAACCCGGTCCCGGGCCCGACGCCCCTCCCGCCGTCCCGACCTATGCCGCCTACCGCCAGCGCCACGCCGCCTTGCAACGCCAGATGGCGGCCACCGCCACCGCGCTGCGGGCGCAGCTGCGCCAGGCGTTGGCGCAGGCCTCCCCCGGTCTGCGCCAGCTGGCCACGCTGGACGCGGTGCTGGAGCCCATGACGGCCGAGCGCGAGCCCCGGCTGTGGGCCGGCGTGTCGGCCGTGCTGGCGCAGCGTTTCGAGGCGCTGCACACGCCCGCGGACGGCCAGGGCGCCAACCGCGACGGGCTGCGCCGTTTTGAACAGGAATGGACCAGCGCCTTGCTGGCCGAATGGGACGCCCGCCTCGGGCCCGTGCTGGGCCTGCTGGAGGCATGGCGCCACAACCAGGAAATCGAAGCATGATGAACCGAGCGGTGTATGCCGGTGCCGTGGCCGCGGGCCTCGCGGTCGTGGGCTGGGTGGGTTGGGGCTTTGTCGGCAGCAACGCCCTGGCCCTGGCCATCACCGGCCTGATCGCGGGGGTCTTCCTGCTGGGCGCGGCCGAGATCCTGCGTTTTCGCCAGGCCACCGCGGTGCTTGCCCGCGCCCTGGCCCAGGTGCCCCCGGGCCTGACCGCCCTCGACGGCTGGCTGGCCGGCCTGCCCGCCGCCTTGCAGGCCCCGGTCCGTGCGCGCATCGAGGGCGAACGCGCCGCCTTGCCCGGCCCCGCGCTGGCGCCCTACCTGGTGGGGCTGCTGGTCATGCTGGGCATGCTGGGCACCTTTCTGGGCATGGTCGTCACTTTCCAGGGTGCGGTGCTGGCGCTGCAGGCCTCGGGCGATCTGCAGGCCCTCCGCGACGCGCTGGCCGCGCCGATCCGCGGCCTGGGCCTGTCGTTTGGCACGTCGGTGGCCGGCGTGGCCGCCTCGGCCCTGCTGGGCCTGGTCACCGCCCTGGCGCGGCGCGAACGCCTGGCCGCGCTGCGCCAGCTGGATGCCCAGGTGGCCACCACCTTGCGCCCGTTTTCGCTGGGGCACCAGCGCCAGACCACCTACCAGGCCCTGCAGACCCAGGCGCACGTCCTGCCCGAACTGGTCGAGCGCATGCAGACCCTGGCGGACGGCCTGGAGCGGCGCAGCCAGCAGCTGAGCGCGCAGCTGCTGGACCAGCAGCAGGCCTTCCACGACCGCATGGGCAGCGCTTACACCGACCTGGCCCAGGGCGTGGGCCGGGCCTTGCAGGTCAGCCTGGCCGCCGGCGCCACGGCGGCGGGCGACAGCCTGCGCCCGGTGGTGCAGGCGGCCATGACCGAGATCGCCCAGGAATCCAGCCGCCAGCACCAGCGCCAGGTGGACGCCACCCGGGCCCAGTGGGACGCCCTGGCCGCACGCTTCCAGGCCAGCACCGACGCCTTGCTGACCGGGGTGGAGCAACGCGCCGCCCAGGCCCAGGCCGCCCAGGCCCAGACCGAGCAGCAGCGCCTGACCGCCTGGCAACAGGCGTTGGACGCCATGGGCCGCGACCTGCAGCACACCTGGCAGAGCCTGGGGGAGCAGCAGCTCGCCCGGCAGCAGGCCGTGTGCCAGACGCTGGAGCACACCGCCCAGCAGGTGACCGGGCAGGTCCAGCAACAGGCGCGACAGACCCTGGAACGCCTGAGCACCTTGCTGGACCGTTCCGACGTCCTGGTCCAGGCCCGCAGCGACGCCGAAGCCGCCTGGCTGCAGACCCACGGCCAGCGGCTGGACCAACTGGTGGCCACCTGGCGCGCCGAGCTGGCCACCCTGCGCGCCGACGAGGCCGCGCGTGGCGACGCCGCCGTGGCCCGGCTGGGCGAGCTGCAGAGCGCCATGGCCACCCACCTGGCCACCCTGGGGGCGGCCCTGGAGGCCCCGCTGAGCCGGCTGCTGCACACCGTCTCCGAGGTGCCCCAGGCCGCCGCCCACGTGATGGCGCAGCTGCGCCAGGAAAGCACCCGCCTGACCGAGCGCGACCACCAGGTCGTGCAGGAGCGCGTCGCCCTGGTGGGCCAGTTGCAGGCCCTGCTCGACACCGTGCAGCGCAGCAATGCCGAACAGCAGGCCGCCATCGCCGCGTTGGTGGCCACGGCCGGCTCGACGCTGGCACAGGCCGGCGCCGGCTGGACGCAGACCCTGCGGGACCAGGCCCGCCAGTCGGCCGACGCCGCCACCCAGACCCAGGCCAGCGCCCTGGAACTGGCCAGCCTGGGCGCGGCCTTCCAGCACGGGGTGCAGGGCTTCCAGGCCAGCAGCGACCGCCTGCTGGACGGCCTGCAGCGCATCGAAGCCGCGCTGCAGCACGCGTTGACCCGCAGCGACGAACAGCTGGCCTACTGTGTGGCGCAGGCGCGCGAGGTCATCGACCTCAGCATCGGCGCGCAGCAGGGCATCCTGGCCGACCTGCACCGCCTGCGCCAGGCCCCCGCGGCGCTGGCCGAAGGGGCCGCCGGATGATGGACGTGCAGGACCGCGACGACGGGCTGGAACTGGAGCAGTCCGCCTCCGTCTGGGCGGTGTTCGGCGACCTGATGGCCGGGCTGCTGGGCGCGTTCGTGCTGGTTTTGGTGGGCCTGCTGGTGGTGCAGATGGACCTGGTGGCCCACCTCGAAGCCGAGGTGCACAAGCGCCAGCAGGAGGAGCAACGCCGCATGGCGCTGGAGCAAGCCCTCGCCATCCCGCTGGCGTCGGGTCGCGTCACCTTGAACAACGGCCGCATCGGCATCAGCGGCAGCGTGCTGTTTGCGCTCAATTCCGACCAGTTGCGCCCCGAAGGCCGCCAGTTGCTGCAAAGCCTGGTGCCGCCGCTGCAGGTGTACCTGAGCGCGCGCGACGAACTGCTGATGGTCAGCGGCTTCACCGACGACCGCCCGGTGCTCGACAGCAACGCCCGTTTCGCCGACAACCTGGAGCTGTCGGCCCAGCGGGCGCTGACCGTGACCCGCGCGCTGATCGCCGAGGGCATGCCCTCGGGCCGGGTGTTCGCCGCCGCCTTCGGCGCCGAGCAGCCGGTGGCGTCCAACGCGGCCGAGCCGGGCCGCGCCCTCAACCGCCGGGTGGAGATGGCGCCCGTGCCCCGGTCGGCTCCCGCGCCGGTGGCTGCGCGTGACTGAAAACGCCGCACCTGCGGCCGCAACGCCCTGGGGCCACTGGCAGGACGCCCTGACCGCCTGGCAAGGCGCGGGGGTGGCCGAGCGCGACCCGCTGCGCTGGCACGCCCTGCAGACCCTGGCCCAACGCGCGCAAACCGCGCCGGCCGCGGTGCAACAGCTGCTGTGGGCCCGCAGCCACGCCGAGCTGCAACGCTGGCG
>NZ_JAAQQT010000690.1:41266-42329 GCF_011742065.1 Aquabacterium sp. A08 | reverse complement strand
AAGGTGGGCAGCAGGAAACGGTCGTGCAGTTCGGTGCCCCAGCGGGTGAGTTTGCCGTGCCACGGTTGCTGCCAGAAGCGGGCCACCAGCGCGCGCAACAGCAGCTGCTGGGCGATGCTCATGCGGGCGTGGGGTGGCATCTCGAAGGCGCGCAGCTCCAGCAGGCCCAGCCGGCCGGTGGGGCTGTCGGGGCTGTAGAGCTTGTCGATGCAGAACTCGCTGCGGTGGGTGTTGCCGGTCACGTCCACCAGGATGTTGCGCAGGGTGCGGTCCACCATCCAGGGCGGCATGTCCTGGCCATACACCTGCCGGTTTTTCTCGATCTGGTTGAGGGCGATTTCCAGCTCGTAGAGCTGGTCGTTGCGGGCCTCGTCCACCCGCGGGGCCTGGCTGGTGGGGCCGATGAAGAGCCCGCTGAACAGGTAGCTCAGGCTGGGGTGGTTGTGCCAGTAGGCGATCAGGCTGGCCAGCAGTTCGGGCTTGCGCAGGAAGGGCGAATCGGTCGGGGTGGCGCCGCCCAGCACGAAGTGGTTGCCACCGCCGGTGCCGGTGTGGCGGCCGTCGGTCATGAACTTCTCGGCACACAGGTGGGTCTGGTGCGCCGCGTCGTACAGGAATTCGGTGTGCGCCACCAACTCGCCCCAGTTGTGGGCGGGGTGGATGTTGACCTCGATCACACCGGGGTCGGGCGTGACCTGGAGCATTTTCAGGCGCGGGTCGCGCGGCGGCGGGTAGCCTTCCAGCACGATCTGCACGCCCAGTTTTTCGGCCGTGGCTTCGACGGCGGCGAGCAGGTCGAGGTAGTCCTCCAGCCGCTGCAGCGGCGGCATGAAGACGTAGAGGTGGCGGCTCTGGCCGCCCAGCCGGGTTTCGGCCGAAGGGCCGTTGGCGCGTTGCGGGTCGCGTGCTTCCACGCACAGCGCGGTGCGGGTGAGCCAGGCGGCCGATTCGCCGCGCTGCGGGTAACGCGCGCTCATGGGCTGGGCCGGGGCGGCGCCGGGCACGCCCAGGCCGTTCGGGTCGCCTTGCCAGACCGGGGTGCCGTCATCGGCCACGCCGTAGG
>NZ_JAAQQT010000690.1:0-41216 GCF_011742065.1 Aquabacterium sp. A08 | reverse complement strand
TAGTCGGTGGCCGAAACCCAGGGCAGGGAGTCCAGCGGCAGGCGGTAGCCCATGGGCGAGTCGCCGGGGATGAGGTACATGCGCTCGTCGCGGAAGAACCAGGGGCCGGTGCTCCAGCTGCTGCCAAAGCCGTTGCGCACGCCTTTCTGGCTGCCGTCGGGCACGGCGTGCACCTGCAGCGGCAGCACGTAGCCCACCGTGGCGTCCAGCCCCTGGCCGAAAACGCGGCGCAGGCGCACCCGCTCCATCTCGTCGCTCAACTTGGCGTCGAACGGGTCCACGTTGACCGGCAGCTTGCGTTCGCGCCACAGGTAGTACCAGGTGTCCTCGTAGCCGGGGGTGATGTGCTGGGTGCTCAGCCCGAGCTTGCGCGCCAGGGTCTGGATGAAGCGTTGGGCGTCGGCGTCGGTGTAGTGGGCGGTGTCGCGCTCGTCGGCGAACAGCTCGGGCTTGTGCCACAGGGTCTGCCCGTCGGCGCGCCAGAACAGCGACAGCGCCCAGCGCGGCAGCTGTTCGCCGGGGTACCACTTGCCCTGGCCCAGGTGCACAAAGCCGCCGGCGCCGTATTCGCGGCGCAGCCGGTGCAACAGTTCGGTGGCGTAGCTGCGCTTGGTCGGGCCCAGGGCGTCGGTGTTCCACTCGGCGGCGTCGCGGTCGCGCGTGGCCACGTAGGTCGGCTCGCCGCCCATGGTCAGGCGCACGTCGCCGGCCACCAGGTCGGCGTCCACCCGTTCGCCCAGGGCCTGGATGGCGGCCCACTGCTCGTCGGTGTAGGGCTTGGTCACGCGCGGCGATTCGTACACGCGGCTGACCTGCATGTGGTGCTCGAACGACACCTCGCACTCGTCCAGGGCGCCGTCGATGGGCGCGGCGCTCGACGGCTGCGGCGTGCACGCCAGCGGGATGTGGCCTTCGCCAGCGAGCAGGCCGGAGGTCGGGTCCAGCCCGATCCAGCCGGCGCCGGGCAGGAACACCTCGCACCAGGCGTGCAGGTCGGTGAAGTCGGCCTCGGGGCCGTTGGGGCCGTCGACCGATTTCACGTCCGGCGTGAGCTGGATCAGGTAGCCCGAGACGAAGCGCGCCGCCAGCCCCAGGTGGCGCAGCAGCTGCACCAGCAGCCAGCCGGTGTCGCGGCAGGAACCGCTGCCTTTGCGCAGCGTGTCCTCGGGCGTTTGCACCCCGGGCTCCAGGCGGATGGTGTAGGCGATGTCGCCCTGCAGCTGCTGGTTGATGGCCACCAGGAAGTCGATGGTGCGCTGCGGCTTCGTGTCCACCCGTTGCAGGTAGGCCGCCAATTCCGGCGTCAGCGGCTCTTTCACCAGGTAGGGCGCGAGTTCTGCCGCCAGCGAGGCGCTGTAGCCGAAGGGGAACTGCTCGGCGCTGGGTTCGAGGAAGAAGTCGAACGGGTTGTGCACCGCCATTTCCACCACCAGGTCCACCGTGACCTTGAATTCGCGCATGGGTTCGGGGAACACCAGCCGCGCCTGGTAGTTGGCGAACGGGTCCTGCTGCCAGTTGATGAAGTGGTTGGCCGGCTCGATGCGCTGGGAATACGACAGGACTTTGGTGCGGCTGTGCGGCGCCGGGCGCAGACGCACCACGTGCGGGGCCAGGTTGACGAGGCGGTCGTACCGGTAGTGCGTGATGTGATTCAATGCGACATGGATGGCCATGTGGGTCTTTCAGAGCGGCGAGGGGAGGAAAAACAATGCACGACCGTGGGTACACAGAGGTGGTCGGGTTCATCCTAGCAAGGAATGCGCCAGTTTTGATGTCTGCCGGGGGCTGACGGTGCTGCCGTGGCACCGCGGCCCGGGTGTGCTGGCACCGGCCCTGCTGGGGGCGGTGATCGGGGCCGCCTGGCAGCTGCAATGGGCCGAGTTGCCCGGGTGGGCCACGCACTCGGCCGTGGCCGCGCTGGGGCTGCTGGCCGCCGCCGTGGCCGCGCGCTGGCGCGGCATGGCCCCCGTTGCGGCGGCGGCGCTGGCCTTGTGCGCCGCGCTGGCCCTGGCCTGGGCCGCCACCGGCGCCCGGGCCCTGGGGTACGCCCAGGGGGCGTTGCCCCCGGCCTTGGAGGGGCGCGACCTGGTGGTCGAAGGCGTGGTGGCCGGCTTGCCCCGCCAGGGCGACACCGGGGTGCAGTTCGAATTCGACATCGCATCGGCCCGGCTGGCCGGCGCGCCGGTGGCGGTGCCGGCCTCGGTCCGCCTGTCGTGGTTGGCCGCTGGACCGCCTGCCGGGTCTGTGGCCGGGCGCGACGGCGCCGCCTTGCCGGCGGTGCGGGCCGGTGAGCGCTGGCGCCTCACGGTGCGGCTGTACCGCCCGCACGGCCTGGCCAACCCCCACGGTTTCGACACCGAACTCTGGCTCTGGGAGCGGGGGCTGCGGGCCACCGGCCACGTCCGGCGCGGGCGGGACGCGCCAGCGCCGGCCCTGCTGGAGCACACCTGGCGCTACCCGGTGCAGCAGGCGCGCCAGCGGGTGCGCGACCGCCTGTGGGCGCAGGTCGACGATCCGCGCTCGGCCGGGCTGCTGGTGGCCTTGCTGGCCGGCGACCAGGCCTCCATCGGCCCGGACGACTGGGCCGTCTTCCGCACCACGGGCATTGCCCACCTGGTGTCGGTGTCGGGGGTGCACGTCACCATGTTCGCCTGGCTGGCCGTGTGGACCCTGGGCTTGGCCTGGCGCTGGCTGGGGCGCTGGCGCCCCGGGCTGCTGCTGGCCGCGCCCACGCCCATGGTGGCGGGCGTGGGCGGGGTGGTGCTGGCGGCCCTGTACGCGGCCTTTTCCGGCTGGGGGGTGCCGTCGCAGCGCACGGTGCTGATGCTGGCGGCCGTCACCGCCCTGCGCCTGAGCGGGCGGCGCTGGCCCTGGCCGGTGGTGTGGTTGCTGGCCATGAACGCGTTGGTCTGGATCGACCCCTGGGCCCTGCTGCAACCCGGTTTCTGGCTGAGCTTCGTCGCCGTGGGGGTGCTGTTCGCCACCGCCTGGCCCCAGGCGCCGGCCCCCGGTGGCAGCGCCCTGGCGCGGCAGGGGCGCGAGATGCTGCAGACCCAGGCGGTGGTCACCGTCGCGCTGGCGCCGCTGACGCTGATGCTGTTCGGCCAGTTCTCGCTGATCGGGCTGGTGGCCAACCTGTTTGCCATTCCGTGGGTGACGCTGCTCGTCACCCCGCTGGCCATGCTGGGGGCGGTCTGGCCCCTGTTGTGGACCCCGGGCGCCTGGGCGGTGGATGCCCTGTTGTGGTGTCTGCACGCCCTGGCCCAGGTGCCGGGCGCGACGTTGGAGCGGCCGGCCCTGCCCCTCGGGCTGGCCATGCTGGCGGCGCTGGGCGGTGTGCTGCTGGTGCTGCGCCTGCCCTGGGCCTGGCGCGGTTGGGGGCTGTTGCTGCTGTGGCCGGCGCTGGTGTACGCCCCGCCTCGGCCAGCGCACGGCACCTTCGAGGTGGTGGCGCCCGACGTGGGCCAGGGCACCGCCGTGCTGGTGCGCACCGCACGCCACACCCTGCTCTACGACACCGGGCCGCCCCTGGGCGCGTCCACCAACGCCGCCGAGCGGGTGTTGCTGCCCTTGTTGCGCGCCGGCGGCGACCGGCTCGACGCCGTCATGGTCAGCCACGCCGACAGCGACCACGCCAGTGGCGCGGCCAGCGTGGCCCGGGCCCACCCCAGGGCGGTCTGGTGGGCGTCGTGGCCCTTGGGTGGGCCAGGCGCCGAGCCGCCGCTGGACGCGGTGCGGGCCCGGCCGTGCCTGGCCGGCGAACACTGGGACTGGGACGGCGTGCGCTTCGAGGTGCTGCACCCGCGTCCCGCCGACCATGCCGCGGGCCTGTCCGAAAACGCCCGCTCCTGCGTGCTGCGCATCGGTGGCGATGGCGGTGCGCTGCTGACCGGCGACATCACCCTGGCCGAGGAAACCCGGCTCGCGCTGGAGCGGCCCGAACTGCGCACCCAGCTCCTGCTGGCCGCCCACCACGGCAGCCAGACCTCCACAGGGCCGGTCTGGCTCAACACCCTGCGCCCGGCCGTGGTGGTGGTGCAGGCCGGCCACCGCAACCGCTACGGCCACCCCGCGCCGGTGGTGGTGCGGCGCCTGCAGGCCCGGCCGCTGCGCTGGGTGGCCAGCCCGCGCTGTGGCGCCGCCACTTGGCGCAGCACCGAACCGCAGCGCATCGACTGCCACCGCGACACCGCCCGGCGCTACTGGCACACGCCCCGCGCAGGCGCCCCGGCCGCCAACGGCCCCGACCCGAACTGACGCATACTGACCCGGTGTGCACACCCCAAGATGGCCTGGCCCGCTCCTTGCTTAAAGCCCTTCGGCAAGCAGACACAGGCGCCTACACCAAAGAGCATCCATGAGCAAACACACCTTTGACGAAATGTACGCGGCGCCCGAACAGGTGCGCGACCACTACCGCCAGTACGCCCGCTGGCTCGCCCAGCAGCCCGCCGACGTGATGGCCGACCGGCGCGAAGAGGCCGAGATGATCTTTCGCCGCGTCGGCATCACCTTCGCCGTCTATGGCGACAAGGACGAGGACGGCGCCGGCACCGAACGCCTCATCCCCTTCGACCTGATCCCGCGCATCATCCCCGCGCACGAATGGCGCTCCATGGAAAAGGGGCTGGCCCAGCGCGTCACGGCGCTCAACCGCTTCATCCACGACATTTACCACGACCAGGACATCATCAAAGCCGGCATCGTGCCGCGCGAGCAGATCGAGCGCAACGCCCAGTTCCGCCCCGAGATGGTGGGCGTGGACGTGCCCGGCGGGGTGTACTCGCACATCGCGGGGGTGGACATCGTGCGCGCCCCGGTGCCCGGCGGCAGCGGCGAGGCCGAGTACTACGTGCTGGAAGACAACCTGCGCGTGCCCAGCGGTGTGAGCTACATGCTGGAAGACCGCAAGATGATGATGCGGCTCTTCCCCGAGCTGTTCAGCCAGAACCGGGTGGCCCCGGTGGCGCATTACCCCGACCTGCTGCTGGAAACCCTGCGCGCCGTCAGCCCCGCCCACACCGCCGAGCCGACGGTGGTGGTGCTGACCCCCGGCATGTACAACAGCGCCTACTTCGAGCACGCCTTCCTGGCGCAGCAGATGGGCGTGGAACTGGTCGAGGGCCAGGACCTGTTCGTCAAGGACCACTTCGTTTACATGCGCACCACGCGCGGCCCCAAACGGGTGGACGTGATCTACCGCCGGGTGGACGACGACTTCCTGGACCCGCTGGCCTTCCGGCCCACCTCCACCCTGGGGTGTGCGGGCCTGCTGGACGTGTACCGCCGCGGCAACGTGACGCTGTGCAACGCCATCGGCACCGGCGTGGCGGACGACAAGTCCATCTACCCCTACGTGCCGCAGATGGTCGAGTTCTACCTGGGCGAAAAACCCATCCTGAAGAACGTGCCCACCTTCCTCGGCCGCAAGCCCGACGACCTGAAATACATCCTGGCCAACCTGAAGGAACTGGTGGTCAAGGAGGTGCATGGCGCCGGCGGCTACGGCATGCTGGTCGGGCCGGCGGCCACCGCCGCCGAGATCGAGGCCTTCCGCCAGGCCGTGCTGGCCAACCCGGAGGGCTACATCGCCCAGCCCACGCTGAGCCTGTCGTCCTGCCCCACCTACGTGGAGTCCGGCATCGCGCCGCGCCACATCGACCTGCGCCCCTTTGTGCTGAGTGGCAAGACCGTGCAGATGGTGCCCGGCGGCCTGACCCGCGTCGCCTTGAAGGAAGGCTCGCTCGTCGTCAACTCGTCGCAGGGCGGCGGCACCAAAGACACCTGGATTCTGGAAGCCTGAGGGGACACACACAATGCTGTCAAGAACCGCCGACCATTTGTTCTGGATGTCGCGCTACACCGAGCGCGCCGAAAACACCGCCCGCATTCTGGACGTGAACTACCAGACTTCGCTGTTGCCGCAATCGGCCGGCGTGGCCCAGGTGGGCTGGGAGGGGCTGCTGCGCATCAGCGAGCTGATGCCCGCCTACCAGTACCAGTACGGCGAAATCACGCCGAAAGACGTGCTGCACTTCATGGTGCGCGACGAGAGCAACCCGTCGAGCATCGTCAGCTGCCTGCGTGCCGCCCGCGAAAACGCCCGCGCCGTGCGGGGTGCGCTGACCACCGAACTCTGGGAAACCCAGAACCAGACCTGGCTGGAGCTGCAGCGCCTGCTCAAGGCCAAGGCGTTCGAGAAAGACCCGGGCGAGTTCTTCGAGTGGGTCAAGTTCCGCTCGCACCTCTCGCGCGGGGTGGCCATCGGCACCATGTTGCAGGACGAGGCCTTCCACTTCTACCGCATGGGCACCTTCTTGGAGCGGGCCGACAACACCGCGCGCCTGATCGACGTCAAGTTCCACGCGGTGGAGAGCGACTTTTACGGCGCCGCCAACGAGTCCGACCAGGAGCTGGACTTTTACCACTGGAGCGCCATCCTGCGCAGCGTCAGCGCCTTCGAGGTCTACCGCAAGGTGTACCGCGCGGTGATCACGCCAGAACGGGTGGCCGAGCTGATGATCCTGCGCCCGGACATGCCGCGCAGCTTGCTGGCCTGCATGAACGAGGTGGTGAACAACCTGAGCGCGGTGAGCAACGAGACCTCGGCCGAAACCGAGCGCCACGCCGGCAGGTTGCGCGCCGAGCTGCAGTTCGGTCGCATCGACGAGATCCTGGCCAACGGCTTGCACGCCTTCCTGACGCAGTTCCTCGACCGCGTCAACATGCTGGGCAACCGCATCAGCCAGAACTTTTTGGTGCCGGTTCACGCGCCCTGATCGCGCTTGGTGCGGCGGCGTCCGGTTTGGGGTGTGGATGCACCAGGCTGGTGCCTTTGGGCGCGTTCAGCGCACCACCAAGGCCTGCACCGCCTGGCCCAGTTCGATCACCGCCATCGCGTAGTAGCTGCTCCAGTTGTAGCGGGTGATGGCGTAGAAGTTTTCGGTGCCCAGCACGTAGCTGCGCGGGGCGTCGCCGTTTTCCAGTTCCACCAGGGCCAGCGGGCCGGGGTGGGCCTGCACCGCGGCGTCGAAGCGCGCGCCCTGGCGGTGCAGGGCGTCCGGGCTGAAGGTGGGCAGGATGTCGGGCAGCAGCAGGGCTTCGAGGTCCAGGCTGGCGGCGTCGAAGCCGACCGGGTAGTGCGTTGGCATGCCGGGTTGCCAGCCGTAAGCCTGCAGGTAGCGGGCGACGGAGCCGATCGCGTCGCTGGGGCTGCGCAGCAGGTCGATGCGGCCGTCGCCGTCGAAATCCACCCCGAACCGTTCCCAGTTGCTGGGCATGAATTGCGGCAGGCCCATGGCCCCGGCGTAGCTGCCGCGCCACTCGGTCGGCGCGACGCCGCTGCGGCGGGCCATGTCCAGGAAGGCGGCCAGTTCGCTGCGGAAGTACTCGGTGCGCTGGGCGGCGCGCGGGTGTTCGGCCGGGAAGTCGAACGCGAGGGTGGCCAGCGCGTCCAGCACGCGGAAGTTACCGGTGTGCTGGCCGTACAGGGTTTCCACACCGATGATGCCGACGACCAGCCAGGCCGGCACGCCGTAGGTGGCCTCGGCGCGGGCCAGGGTGTCGGCGTGCTGGCGCCAGAAGCGCTGGCCGGCCTGCAGCCGCACCGGCTCGACGAAACGGCTGCGGTAGGCGGCCCAGTTCTTGGGGGTGCCGCTGGGCGGGGGCGCGATGAGCCGGACCACCTGCGGCTTGCGCTCGGCCTGGGCCAGCCAGCGCCGGGCCCAGCCGTCGTCCCAGCCCTGGCGGCGGTCCAGTTCGTCGGCGTAGGCCAGGGCGGCGGCGTGGCTCTGGTAGCTGAAGGCCGGTGCACTGGACGGGGCGCTGCGCGCGGCGGCTGGGCGGGTGGGGCTGGCGGGTTGGGCCACGGCGCTGCCCGCCGCCAGGCAAGTGGCCAGCAGGGCGGCGTGCCAGCGTGGCGGGTTCAGGACGGTGCTGGCCAGGCGCGGTGCAGTGGCCCGTGGCTTCCAGTGGGTGGCGGTGGACACAGGGGTGGAGGGAGCGGGTTCAGGAGGCCGAGGGGCGGACATGGGGTGAGGCAGGGGTGGACAAGGGCGGCAAGGCGGGCAGTTGGCGCCAGCGGGTGCGCAGCGCGGGCAGGGATGTGGCTGGTGCGGCGTGGGCCGGGTCGTAGCGCCAGGCCTCCAGGTCCAGCAACCAGTCTTGCCAGGCCTGGGCGGTCAGGGCCGAAGCGCCCGGCACGTCCCCACCCAACGCGGCCAAGGCCTGGGCCAGTTGGCGTGGGGTGGCGTGCGGCGGCAGCGCCAGGCCGTGCCGTTGCAGGCGCTGGCGGGCTTGTTGCAGCAGCGCCAGCCAGGGGTCTTGCCGGCGCCGCTCCCACCAGGTCCAGCCTGCGCCGGCCAGGCCCGCCAGCACCAGCGCCGTGGCCAGCAGCTGCACCAGGTCGGTCCAGCTGGGCGATGGGAAGCCCAGCCGGCGCAGCAGGTCCAGCTGGCGGCTTTGGGTGTAGTTCAGCACCCACTGGTTCCAGCGGTTGTTGGTGGCTTCCCAGACCGAACGCAGGTGCGCCAGCAGCGTGGGGTTGGCGCGCAGGAGCGCGCCCATGAACAGGCCGGGGGGCGGACGCAGCCGCTCCACCGTGTCGGTCCGGGCCGGCATGACGTAGGCGGTCGGGTCGATGCGGGTCCAGCCCCGTTCGGCCAGCCAGACCTCGGCCCAGGCGTGGGCGTCGCTCTGGCGCACCGTCCAGACGCCGTCCACCGGGTTCAGCGACCCGCCCTGGTAGCCCGTCACCACCCGGGCCGGGATGTCCAGCGCCCGCATCAGGATGACGAAGCTGGACGCGATGTGCTCGCAAAAGCCCTGCTGGCGGTCAAACCAGAATTCGTCGGCGGTGTGGCGGCCGTACAGGCCCGGCTCCAGCGTGTAGCGGTAGCCGCCGCTGCGCAGCCGCTCCAGCACGGTGTCGACGTAGGTGGCGGCCGGGGTCTCGGGGCCCAGCTGGCGCTGCAGGTCCTGGGCCCATTGCAGGGTGCGCGGGTTGAAGCCGGGCGGCAGGTCCAGGTCGGCCTGCAGCGCCAGTTCGCGCTGGGCCGGGCCGTGGCGGTGCTGCGGGTAGGCGACCGCGTCGAAGCGGGTCACGTCGGTCAACGGGCGCGGCACCAGCCATTGCAGGTCGGGCGTCGGGCGCGGGGTCTGGCCGGCCAGGACGGGCAGTTCGGGCGTGGCCTCCAGCGTCAGCACCCAGGGGCGGTTGCTGGGCTCCATCGTCAGGCGGTAGCGCACACCGGGGCCCGTGGTTTGCAGGCCGCTGTCCGGCAGGACCGGCCGGCTGGCGTCGGCGTGGCGCGGGCGCCACTCGGTGCCGTCGAACTGGCTCAGCACCGGCCCGCGAAAGTACAGCGCCTGTTGCGCTGGCCGCTGGCCGGGCTCGAACTCGACCCGCAGGGCGATGCGGTCGTCCTGCGCCAGCCGGGCGATCTGGCCCACCTGCATCTGCCCCGACAGGCCGGTGCGTCCCAGCGTGCTGTCGTTCGGGATGCCCCACAGCGGCGCGAAGCGCGGGAACAGCATGAACAGCACCAGCATGATGGGCGCCCCCAGCAGCGCCATGCCGCCGGCCAGCCGCACGCTGCGCCACAGCGGCGGCCGCCCCACCGGCATGTGGGCGTTGACCAGCGCCGTCAGCAGCCCCAGCAGCGCGACCAGGATGCCCAGCGCCGTGGACAGCGACTGGGAATGGAAAAAGTGCGTGAGCAGGGTGAAGAAGCCGAGGAAGAAGACGACGAAGGCGTCGCGCCGGGCGCGCAACTCCAGCGTTTTGAGCGCCAGCAGCAGCACGATCATCGTCACCCCGGCCTCCTGGCCGAGCAGGGTGCGGTGGCTGGCCCAGACGCCGCCCATGGCCAGCAACAGCACCCCGAGCCGCCAGGGCCAGCCCGGCAACGCGCGCTGGCGCAGGGCCAGGGTGCCGCGCCAGGCCAGCACCGCCAGCGTCAGGCCGGTGCACCAGGCGGGCAGGTGGGGGCTTTGCAGCAGCACGATCCAGCCGATCACCCCCAACAGAAACAGGGTGTCGCGCGCGTCGCGCGGCAAGGGGGCGAAGCGTGGGACGCTCAGTGGCATGCCAGGGCCTCCAGGCAGCGGCGTCGGTGCGCTGGGCCCTGGTCGGGCGGCAGGGCCAGACCGGGCAGGCGCAGGCCGTAGCGCAGGCCCAGGGTCTCGGCCCGCAGGACCCAGGCGCACAGGCGCGAACGCTGGGCTTCCGGGTCGCTCAGGCCGCACTGGGCGTGGTCCAGCCACAGTTCGGTGCCGCTGGGGGGCGCAAAGTCGCGGCTGACCCAGGCCGGGTGGGGGCCGTCGGCCAGCCGCGCCACTTTTTTCCAGAGCACCCATTTCAAGGGGTCGCCACGCCGGTGTGGGCGCACGCCATCGGTCTCGTCGCTGCGGCCCACGCCCTGGGCGCTGGGGGGCTGCTCTGGCGCTGGTCCGTCGGGACGGGGCAGGGCGGGCTCGGGCGTTTCTGGGGCGGGGTACACCAGCCAACGGCCGGCCGGCCGCCACCAGTGCCAGGCGCTCACGGTGCCCAGGGGAAAGCGGGTTTCCACCCGCAGCGCGGGCAGGGGCAGGGGGCCTCGCCGCTGGGTGGGGTGGCTCAGCTGCACGGTGGCGCTGGCCTGGGGCGGCACATCGGCCCAGACCGACGCGTCGGCGGCGCCAGGGTCCAGCCAAGCCAGCCCCACGCCGTAGCGGTGTCGCGTGCCGGGGTTGTGCAGCACCAGTTGCACCGGCGCCGCCTGGCCGGCGAACACCGGCTCCAGGCCGTGCACCGACAGGCGCAGCCCGCGCAGGTTGTTGTGGGTCACGTGCAGGGCCACCACCGCGCAGCCGGCCAGCAGAAAGGTCAGCAAATAGCCCAGGTTCAGCTGGTAGTTGATGCTGCCCACCAGCAGCAGCAACAGGGTCAGCCCCAGCATCAGCCCGGCGCGGGTGGGCAGGATGTAGAGGTTGCGGTGGGTCAGCGTCAGGTGGGCCGTCGGGGTCTGCCGCCGCAGCCACCACCCGTGCCAGGTCGCCCGCCAGCGGCCACGGCGCCACCGGGAGGGCGGGGAAGCGGGGGCAGGGGTGGGCATGTCGCTCTGAGCCGGCTGGGGCGGGGAAGTTCGGGGCGGCGCCGTGGCCGTCAGGGCAGCGGCGTGGCCGCCACCATGGCACGCACCTGCTCGGCGGCGCCGCGCCCGGCCGCGCCCACCGCCACCAGCCGGTGGGCGGCGGTCTGCGGCAGGATGGCGGCGATGTCGTCGGGCGCCACGTAGCGCCGCCCGTCCACCAGGGCGCGGGCCTTGGCCGCCCGCAGGATGGCCAGCCCGGCCCGCGGGCTCAGGCCCTGCACGAACCAGCGCCCGTCGCGGGTGGCGTCCAGCAGGTCCTGCAGGTAGTTCAGCACCGGCTCGCTGGCGGCCACGGCCTGCACCACCTGCTGCAGCGCCTGCAACTGCCCGGGCTGGAGCACCGCCGGCAGGCCGTCCAGCAGGGCGCGGCGGTCCTGGCCGCGCAGCAGTTCGCGTTCGGCGCCGCGGTCCGGGTAGCCCAGCCGGACGCGCATCAGAAAGCGGTCCAGTTGCGATTCGGGCAAGGGGTGGGTGCCGAGCTGTTCGTGCGGGTTCTGCGTGGCGATGACGAAGAAAGGTTGGGGCAGGGGGCGGGTTTCGCCCTCGACCGACACCTGTTTCTCCTCCATCGCCTCCAGCAGCGCGCTCTGGGTCTTGGGGCTGGCGCGGTTGATCTCGTCGGCCAGCAGCACCTGGGTGAACAGCGGGCCGGGGTGGAAGACAAAGCCCTGGCGCTCGCGCTCGTACACCGACACGCCCATCAGGTCGCTGGGCATCAGGTCGGAGGTGAACTGCACCCGCGAAAACCCCAGCCCAAAGCTGCGCGCCAGCGCCTGGGCCAGCGTGGTCTTACCCACGCCGGGCACGTCCTCGATCAGCAGGTGGCCGCCGGCCAGCAGGCAGGTCACGCAGTCGCGGACCTGGGCCTCCTTGCCCACGATGACCGTGGTAAGCTGGTGCAACAACGAGGAGATGGTCTGTTGGGGGGCGTCCATACCCCCTGACGATACCGGAAAACGACAGCTATGAAACCCACAGGCTATTACACCCACCCGGTGTGCTGGAAGCATGAAATGGGGGCCGGTCACCCGGAGTGCCCCGAACGCCTCAGCGCGATCGAGGACCGGCTGCTGATCACCGGCGTCGGCGACGCGCTGGAGCGGCGCGAACCGACCCCCGCGTCGGTCGCCGAACTGGAGCTGGCCCACGGCCGCATGCACGTGGCGGCGCTGCGCGGGCTGCACGACGAGCTGCGCGAAGAAATCGCCGCCGGCGGCCCCAGCCACGCCCAGCTCGACCCAGACACCTCCATCAACCTGCACACCTGGGAGGCGGCGCTGCTGTCGGCCGGGGCCGCGCTCAACGCCACCGACGCGGTGCTGGCCGGCGAGCTGGAAAACGCCTTCTGCGCGGTGCGCCCACCCGGCCACCACGCCTGCCGCGACAAGGCCATGGGCTTTTGCTTTTTCAACAACGTGGCGGTGGCGGCCAAGTACGCGGTCGAGCGCCACGGCCTGCAGCGCGTGGCCATCATCGACTTCGATGTGCACCACGGCAACGGCACCGAAGACATCGTCGCCGGGGACGACCGCATCCTCATGTGCAGCTTCTACCAGCACCCGTTCTACCCCGAGTGGAACCACTCCGGCGCGGCCAACCTGGTGAACATGCCGGTGTCGGCCTACACCAAGGGCATGGACATCCGCGAGCTGATCGACATGACCTGGTTGCCCCGGCTGGAGGCGCACCGGCCAGAAATGGTCTTCATCAGCGCCGGCTTCGATGCGCACCGCGAGGACGACATGGGCCAGCTCGGTCTGGTGGAGCAGGACTACGTCTGGATCACCCAGCAGATCAAGCAGGTGGCCCAGCGCCATGCCCAGGGGCGCATCGTCAGCGTGCTGGAGGGTGGCTACAACCTCAGCGCCCTGGCGCGCAGCGTGGAAGCCCACCTCCGCGTGCTCGCCGACGTCTGACCTTTTTTCACGGAGCCTTGGCATGAGCGACGAAGCCATCCTGCTGCACAGCCGCGACCCGCGTGGCGTGCACACCCTGACCCTGAACACCCCCAAGGCCTTCAACGCCCTGAGCGAGGCCATGCTGGCCGCGCTGTCCGCCGCGCTGGAACAGGTGGCGCAAGACCCGCAGGCCCGCGTGGTGGTGCTGGGTGCGGCCGGCAAGGCCTTTTGCGCCGGCCACAACCTCAAGGAAATGAAGGCCCACCCCACGCTGGACTACTACCAGCAGCTGTTCGCCCAGTGTTCGCGCATGATGCTGCAGATCCAGCGCCTGCCGGTGCCGGTGATTGCCCGGGTGCAGGGCCTGGCCACCGCGGCCGGCTGCCAGCTGGTGGCGCAGTGCGACCTGGCCGTGGCGGTGGACGATGCCCGGTTCGGGGTCAACGGCATCGACGTCGGCCTGTTCTGCGCCACCCCCAGCGTGCCGCTGGTGCGCAACGTGCCGGCCAAGGTGGCCATGGAAATGCTGCTGACCGGGGAATTTATTGGCGCCGCCGAAGCCCAACAGCGTGGCCTGGTGAACCGGGTGGTGCCGGCCGAGCGGCTGGACACCGAGGTGGAACGCCTGTTGGCCGCCATTCTGGCCAAACCGCGCGAGGCGATTGCCATGGGCAAGGCCGTGTTCTACCAGCACCGCGAAACCGGCATCGAAGCCGCCTACCAGCTCGCCGGCCAGACCATGGCCTGCAACATGGTCCACGAGGTGGCCCAGGAAGGCGTGCAAGCCTTCATCGACAAACGCGCCCCCGCCTGGCGCCCCTGAACGACATGACCCCTGAGACGACACCCCCGGTACCCCTGAGCGATTTTTCCCAATGGCTGGCCGCCATGCTGCAGCCCGCCGCCCTGATCGAACTGGCCGTGCTGGCCGGCTGTGTGTTGCTGGCGCTGCTGCTGGTCTGGCTGCTGCGCCGCGGCTTGGAGCTGGACCACGGCGCCTCCATCTGGTTCGGTCGCAACCTGTTCGACGGGGTGCTGTTCCCGGCCCTGCTGCTGGCCCTGGGCTACGCCGGCCGTTCCTTGCTGGTCCAGTACCAGGAGCTGGCGGTGTTCCGGGTGGCCATCCCGGTGCTGGTGTCGCTGGTCACCATCCGCGTGGGGGTGAAGGTGCTGCAGGTGGCCTTTCGCGACGCCCCCTGGCTGCGCCCGATCGAGCGCAGCATTTCCTGGGTGGCCTGGCTGGGCATGGTGCTGTGGGTGTCGGGCCTGCTGCCGGTCATGCTCAACGAACTCGACCAGATCTCCTGGAAGCTCGGCGGCACCACCATGACGGTGCGCACCCTGCTGGAGGGCGCGCTGACCGCCGGTGCGGTGCTGCTGGTGTCCCTGTGGGTGTCGGCGGCCATCGAATCGCGGCTGCTGCGCTCGGCCGTGGGGGGCGAACTGTCGCTGCGCAAGGCGGCCAGCAACGCCACCCGCGCGCTGCTCATGTTCGTGGGCCTGATGCTGGCCCTGTCCTCGGTCGGCATCGACCTCAGCGCCCTGTCGGTGCTGGGCGGCGCCATCGGTGTCGGCATCGGTTTTGGCCTGCAGAAACTGGCCGCCAACTACGTCAGCGGTTTCGTCATCCTCACCGAGCGCAGCATGCGCATCGGCGACCTGGTGCGTGTCGACAACTTCGAGGGCCGCGTCACCGACATCAAGGCGCGCTTCACCGTCATCCGCAACCTCACCGGGCGCGAGTCCATCGTGCCCAATGAAATCCTCATCACCAGCCGGGTGGAAAACCTGTCGCTGGCCGACCCGCGCCTGTGGCAGTCCACCGTGGTGGGGGTGTCCTACAGCAGCGATGTGGAACTGGTCAGTCGCCTGCTCACCGAGGCCGCGCTGAGCCAGCCGCGGGTGTTGCGCGACCCGGCCCCCAGCGCCGCCATGTCGGCGTTCGGCCCCGATGGCCTGGAGTTCACCCTGGGCTACTGGATCGCCGACCCCGAAAACGGCCAGCTGGGCCTGCGGTCCGACATCAACAAGACCATCCTGGCATCTTTCCGTGCCCATGGCGTCGAGATTCCCTTCCCGCAGCGGGTGCTGCACCTGCCGGCGGCGCCCCCGCTCCCGGAGGGGCTGGCTTCGGCTAATAGTTATATAAAATAACCAATAGACCGTTTCGTTGTGGTTTACCCGGACACCCCGCTATAATGCACAAAAAAGAACGGTCGTTCGTTTTTTTCCACGTACAATGTTGACGTTTACGTAAACGTCAATTTGTCGACGCCTCAAACATTTCAGGAGCATGGCATGAAAATCCTCGTCCCCGTCAAGCGCGTGGTGGACTACAACGTGAAGGTTCGCGTCAAGGCCGACGGGTCGGGCGTGGACATTGCGAACGTCAAGATGAGCATGAACCCCTTCGACGAGATCGCGGTCGAAGAAGCCGTGCGCCTGAAAGAAAAGGGCGCGGCCACCGAGGTCATCGCCGTTTCCTGCGGCGTGGCCCAGTGCCAGGAAACCCTGCGCACCGCCATGGCCATCGGTGCCGACCGTGCCATCCATGTGGAAACCGACGCCGAACTGCAGCCCCTGGCCGTGGCCAAGCTGCTCGCCGCCCTGGTGGCCAAGGAACAGCCCGGCCTGGTGATCCTGGGCAAACAGGCCATCGACGACGACGCCAACCAGACCGGCCAGATGCTCGCCGCGCTGACCGACCTGCCGCAGGCCACCTTCGCCTCCAAGGTGGAAGTGTCCGGCAGCAGCGCCGAAGTCACCCGCGAGATCGACGGCGGCCTGGAGACCCTGAGCGTGAACCTGCCCGCCATCGTCACCACCGACCTGCGCCTGAACGAGCCGCGCTACGTGACGCTGCCCAACATCATGAAGGCCAAGAAAAAGCCGCTGGAAGCCGTCAAGCCCGAAGATCTCGGTGTGGACGTGGCCCCGCGCCTGAAAACCCTGAAAGTGGCCGAGCCCGCCGGGCGCAAAGCCGGCATCAAGGTGGCCGACGTCGCCACCCTGGTCGACAAGCTCAAGAACGAAGCCAAGGTGCTCTGAAGCCCCACCGCCGCCCCGCCGTTCACCCCAGGTACCAAGGAATTCCCGTCATGACCACCCTCGTCATTGCCGAACACGACCACGCCAGCCTCAAGGGCGCCACCCTCAACACCGTCACCGCCGCCGCCCAACTGGGCGGTGAGGTGCACGTGCTGGTCGCCGGCCACCAGGCTGGCGCCGCCGCGCAAGCCGCCGCCCAGATCGCCGGCGTCGCCAAAGTCCTCCACGCCGACGGCGAGAGCCTGGCCCACGGCCTGGCCGAGCACGTCGCCGCGCAGGTGCTGGCCATCGCCAGCAACTACAGCCACATCCTGTTCCCCGCCACCGCCGGCGGCAAGAACGTGGCTCCGCGCGTGGCCGCCAAGCTCGACGTCGCCCAGATCAGCGACATCACCCGGGTGGTGAGCGCCGACACCTTCGAGCGCCCGATCTACGCCGGCAACGCCATCGCCACCGTGCAAAGCGGTGATGCGGTCAAGGTCATCACCGTGCGCAGCACCGGCTTCGACGCCGCCGCCCTGGGTGGCAGCGCCACCGTCGAGAGCGTGGCCGCTGTGGCCGACGCCGGCCAGAGCCGCTTCGTCAAGAGCGAGATCGCCAAGAGCGAGCGCCCGGAGCTGACCGCCGCCAAGATCATCGTCTCCGGTGGCCGCGCGCTGGGCAGCAGCGAGCAGTTCAACCAGGTCATGACCCCGCTGGCCGACAAGCTGGGCGCCGCCATCGGTGCCAGCCGCGCCGCGGTGGACGCCGGCTACGCCCCCAACGACTTGCAGGTCGGCCAGACCGGCAAGATCGTCGCGCCGCAGCTCTACATCGCCGCGGGCATCTCCGGGGCGATCCAGCACCTGGCCGGCATGAAGGACTCCAAGGTGATCGTGGCGATCAACAAAGACCCCGAGGCGCCGATCTTCTCGGTGGCCGACTACGGGCTGGAGGCGGACCTGTTCGCCGCCGTGCCGGAGTTGGTCAAGACGCTCTGAGCCAGAGCGCGTGAGCCAGGGCATCGTTCGCGATGCCCTTTTTGTATCCGTGTGCGGTGCGGTCACCCGGCAGCGGCCGGGCGGGCGAGGTGACACGGTGGTCCCCCAGTCGACAGGAAACAGTTTCATGACCTACAAAGCCCCCCTCAAAGACATGCTGTTCGGCATGCAGCACCTGGCCAACCTGGAACAGGTGGCGCAGCTGCCCGCGTTCGAGGACGCCGGCCTGGACACCGCCCAGGCGGTGCTGGAAGAGTGTGCCAAGCTCAACGAAGACGTGGTGGCGCCCCTGAACTGGGAGGGCGACAAGAACCCGTCGTCGCTCAAAGACGGCGTGGTCACCACCACCCCGGGTTTCAAGCAGGCCTTCAAGCAGTACGCCGAAGGCGGCTGGCAGGGCCTGCAGCATCCGGTGGACTTTGGCGGTCAGGGCCTGCCCAAAACCATCGGCGCGGCCTGTGGCGAAATCCTCAACAGCGCCAACCTGAGCTTCGCGCTGTGCCCCTTGCTCACCGACGGCGCCATCGAAGCCTTGCTCACCGCCGGCAGCGACGAGCAGAAAGCCCAGTACCTGCCCCGCATGATCTCGGGCGAGTGGACCGGCACCATGAACCTGACCGAGCCGCAGGCCGGCTCCGACCTCTCGCTGGTGCGCACCCGCGCCGAACCCCAGCCCGACGGCAGCTACAAGCTCTTCGGCACCAAAATCTTCATCACCTACGGTGAACACGACATGGCCGACAACATCGTCCACCTCGTGCTCGCCCGCGTGCAAGGCGCCCCCGAAGGCGTCAAAGGCATCAGCCTCTTTCTCGTGCCCAAGTTCCTCGTCAACGCCGACGGCAGCCTGGGCGCGCGCAACGACGTCCACTGCGTCAGCATCGAACACAAGATGGGCATCAAGGCCAGCCCCACCGCCGTGCTCCAGTTCGGCGACCACGGCGGCGCCATCGGCCACCTCGTCGGCCAGGAAAACCGCGGCCTCGAGTACATGTTCATCATGATGAACTCCGCCCGCTACGCCGTCGGCGTCCAGGGCATCGCCGTGGCCGAACGCGCCTACCAAAAAGCCGTGCAGTACGCCCGCGACCGCGTGCAAAGCCGCCCGGTCGATGGCTCGCTCAACACCGCCGCGCCCATCATCCACCACCCCGACGTCAAGCGCATGCTCATGACCATGCGCGCGCTCACCGAAGGCTGCCGCGCCATGGCCAGCGTCGCTGCCGCCGCCTACGACGCCGCCCACCACCACCCCGACGCCGAGACCCGTGCCCAGAACCAGGCCTTCTACGAATTCATGGTGCCCCTGGTCAAAGGCTACAGCACCGAAATGAGCCTCGAAGTCACCAGCCTGGGCGTGCAAGTCCACGGTGGCATGGGCTTCATCGAAGAAACCGGCGCTGCCCAGTACTACCGCGACGCCAAGATCCTCACCATCTACGAAGGCACCACCGCCATCCAGGCCAACGACCTGGTCGGGCGCAAGACCGCGCGCGACGGCGGGCAGGGCGCCCAGGCCCTGGCCCGCCAGATCGAAGCCACCGAAGCCGAACTGCGCGCCAGCGGCAGCACACACGCTCTGGCCATGGCCCAGCGCCTGCAGGCCGCGCGCCAGGCTTTCGTGGACGTGGTCGAATTCATCGCTGCCAGCGCCAAGGCCCGCCCCAACGCCGCCTACGCCGGCAGCGTCAACTACCTGATGCTGGCGGGCAACCTCATGGCCGGCTGGCAGATGGCGCGCGCCCTGTTGGTGGCCGAGCGCGAGCTGGCCGCGGGCCACGACGTGGCCTTCATGCAGGCCAAGGTCACCACCGCACGCTTCTACGGCGACCACATCCTGACCCGGGTGCCGGGGCTGCGCGAGGCCATCGTGCACGGCGAGGCCGGCGTCAACGCCATGGCGCTGGAAGCGTTCTGACGGCTGGCGTGGTGCCCGGGCGCCGGACCCGTCTGGCGCCGTGACCCTGACACGCCCTGTCGCTTCACCGACAGGGCGTTGTTGCCTCTGGGCCCAGAATTCCCCCACAACAACGACGGAGACCCCATGTCCCAACTGCCCCCCGCGCTGCGGCGCGTGCCTTTTCCGGTGATCGGCTCACCGCTGTTCATCATCAGCAACCCCAAGCTCGTCATTGCCCAGTGCACGGCCGGCGTGGTCGGTTCCATGCCCGCCCTCAACGCCCGCCCGGCGGCCCAGCTCGACGAATGGCTGGCCGAAATCACCGAAGCGCTGGCCGCGCACGACCGGGCCCACCCGGACAGCCCGGCCGCGCCGTTCGCCATCAACCAGATCGTGCACAAGAGCAACGACCGGCTGGAGCACGACATGGCGCTGTGCGCCAAGTACAAGGTGCCCATCGTCATCACCAGCCTGGGCGCGCGCGAAGACGTGAACCAGGCGGTGCACAGCTGGGGCGGCGTGGTGTTGCACGACATCATCAACAACTTTTTCGCGCACAAGGCGATCGAGAAGGGGGCCGATGGCCTGATCGCGGTGGCGGCCGGTGCCGGCGGCCACGCCGGGGTGAAAAGCCCCTTCGCGCTGGTGCAGGAAATCCGCCAGTGGTTCGACGGCCCGCTGGCCCTGTCCGGCGCCATGGCCACCGGGGATGCGGTGCTGGCGGCCCAGGCCATGGGGGCAGACTTCGCCTACATCGGCTCGGCCTTCATCGCCACCGAGGAGGCCCGGGCCTCCGACGCGTACAAGCAGTGCGTGGTGGACAGCAACTCCGACGACATCGTCTACAGCAACCTGTTCACCGGGGTGCACGGCAACTACCTCAAGCCTTCCGTCCGCGCCGCCGGGCTGGACCCGGACCACCTGCCCGAGAGCGACCCGAGCAAAATGAACTTCGGCGGCGACGCGAAGAAGGCGTGGAAGGACATTTGGGGCTGCGGTCAGGGCATTGGGGCGGTGAACGCGGTGGTGCCGGCGGCCGAACTGGTGGCGCGGCTGCGGCGCGAATACGCGGCGGCCAAGGCCCGGCTGCTGGGCTGACGCAGGCGGGCTCCCGGGGCGAGGTCAGGCGCCGGGGGTGCCCTCAGCCGCCACGGGCGTCCCGAAGCCCGCTCCCGCAGGTGCCTCTGCCAGGCAGACCCGGCCGCTGGCCTGCTGCTTGGCCCGGTACATGGCCTCGTCGGCGCTCTGGATCAGCCGGTCCACCGTGTCGCCGTGTTCCGGGTAGCGCGCCACGCCCACGCTGGCGCTGAGGCCGATGGTGTGCGCACCGACGGTGCAGGGCTGCTCAATTGCCTGCACCACCCGCTCGGCCAGGGCCAGCACCGGCGCCAGCGCGGGCTCGTCGGGCAGCAGCACCACGAACTCGTCGCCGCCCTGGCGGCAGACCAGATCGGTTTCGCGCAGCAGGCCGGTCAGTCGCTGGGCCACTTCGATCAGTACCGCGTCGCCGGTTTCGTGGCCGTAGGTGTCGTTCACCGGTTTGAAGCGGTCCAGGTCGATGAACAGCAGCGCCGGGTGGCGCCGGTAGCGTTTGGCCAGCGACAACTCCACCCCCGCGCGCTCCACCAGCAGGGCCCGGTTGGCCAGGTGGGTCAGGTAGTCGTGGTGGGCCAGCTCGCGGATGCGGTCCTCCGCCTGGCGGCGCTCGGTGATGTCCTGGAACAAGCCCACGTAGTGGGCCACTTGCCCCTGGGCGTTGCGCACCGCGCAGATGGACAGAAACTCGGGGTAGGCCTCGCCGTTCTTGCGGCGGTTCTGCAGCTCACCCTCCCAGTGGTCGTTGGTCTGGAGCCGGGCCAGCAGTGACTCTTGTGCGGCCGAGGGCCGGGGCTCGGCGGCCAGCATGCGCGGGGTGTGGCCCATCACCTCGTCGGCGCTGTAGCCGGTGATGCGGGTGAACGCGGGGTTGACCGAGACGATGCGGCGCTGCGCGTCGGTGACGACGATGCCCATGGGGCTGGCTGCCATGACGGTGCCGGCCAGGCGCAGTTCGTCCTGCTGGGCCTGCAGTTGCTGGTTGCTGCGCTGGCTGAGCCACAGGGCCTGTGCAATGCGCTGCCGGCCGCGCAACATGACCGCCACCAGCCCGGTGGCCAGCAAGGTAAGGATGCCGCCCTGCAACAGGGCGTTGGGGCGGGTGTGGGCGTCTTCCAGCGCGGCCAGGCCCGCGGCGGTGGGACGGAACCGCAGGTGCCACTGGCTTCCGTAAAGCGACAGGTGTTCGCTGTGATGGATGGGGAGCGGGGGGGCCGCCGATGGCGCCTCGCTGGCGTACAGCAGCTGATCGGGGTCGGCCCGGTCGCTGGCGAACCATTCGAGGCGAAGGTGGTCCCGCGCGAGCGGGCTGTTGGGGGTGCGCAGCGTGGCCACCACGTCGCCGGCCCGCAGCGGGGAGTAGGCCCAGCCCTGCAAGGCTGGGGTGGCGCTGGCCACCCCGGGTTTGCCGTGGATGGGCATGAACATCAGCAGACCGGCCTGCGGGGCGGTGTGGGTTTCTTGCAGCAGCGTGACGCGCCCGGACAGGGTGGGCTGGCCGCTGGCCACGGCCTGTGCCATGGCGCGCTGGCGCACCGGTTCGCCGTACATGTCGCGCCCCAGGGCGCGCTGGTTGCGCCAGTCCATGGGTTCCAGGTAGACGATGCGGCTGCTGCCCAGGCTCTGCCCTGGGGCAGGTGGTTGCCAGCGGGCAAAACCGACGCCCTGGATCCAGGGGTAGCCGGTGTCGAGCTGCAGGCCCTGCACATAGGTGCGGAATTCGCTGGCGTTGACGTCGTCGCTGCTGGCAAACAGGCCGGCCACGCCGCGCAGCAGGGCCGCGTTGCTGTGCAGGTGCCGCTCCAGCGCGGCGGCCACCTCGGTGGCCTGGGCCTGGAAGCGGGCCTGGCGCAGGGCCTGGAAGGTGGCGGTTTCTTCCCGGTGGGCCAACCCGGTCAGCCCGGCGCCCACCGCCAGCATCAGCAGCGGCAAAGCACGCTGCCAGCGCGGGGTGGCGGGCTCGGGGGCGGGCGGGGTGGCGGGCATGGTGGGGAGGCGGGCGCAGTGCCCCATGCTACGCGCAAACGCCGGTTTTGTGCCGCCGGGCTAGGGCAGCCGTTCGAGGGCCCATTGCAGGGCCACCGGAGCGGCGTCGGGCGCGTCGCAGGCCACAACGTGGCGCTGTGGCATGGCGCGCAACCAGGTCAGTTGCCGTTTGGCGAGCTGGCGTGTGGCAAAGATGCCGGTGTTGCGCAGGTGCTGGCGTTCGGCGTTGTTCAGGTCGGTGCGGCCGTCGGCGGCCGCGTGGTCCAGCGCTTCCCAGGTCTGGCGGTAGCCGACGCAACGCATGGCCGGCAGGTCCGGGGTCAGGTCGCCGCGGGCGCGCAAGCGCTGCACCTCGCCGATCAGGCCCTGGTCCAGCATGGCGTCGAAGCGCTGGGCGATGCGTTCGTGCAGCCAGGCCCGTTGTGTGGGTTCCAGCGACAGCAGGGCGCCGGGCTGGCCGGCGATCTGCAGGGCTTGGTCGGGGGCCGCGGGCACGCGGCGGTGGAAGCTCGACAGCGGCTGGCCGGTGGCGCGGTACACCTCCAGCGCCCGGCCGATGCGCTGGCCGTCGTGGGGCGCAAGCCGGGCGGCGGTGGCGGGGTCCACCCGGGCCAATTCGGCGTGCAGGGCCGGCCAGCCCAGGGCCTGGGCTTGGGTCTCCAGTTCGGCGCGCAGGGCGGGTTGGGCCGCGGGCATGTCGTCCAGGCCCTCGAACAGGGCCTTGAAATACAACAAGGTGCCGCCCACCAGCAGCGGCAGTGCGCCGCGTTGGTGGATCTCGTCCACCAGCCGTTCGGCGTCGCGGGCAAAGTCGGCGGCGCTGTAGCTGCCGCTGGGGTCGCGGATGTCGAGCAGGTGGTGCGGCACCGCCGCCCGTTCCTCTGCGGTCGGTTTGGCGGTGCCAATGTCCATGCCCCGGTACACCAGGGCCGAATCGACGCTGACGATCTCCACCGGCCGCCGCTGGGCCAGGGCCAGCGCCAGCGCGGTTTTGCCCGACGCGGTGGGCCCGGCAATCGCCAACCAGCTCGCGCGGGCGTTCATGGCGTGGCCGCCCGCGCCAGCGGTTGCGGCGGTGTGCGGACCTCGCCGTAGCGCTGCACCAGCGTCCAGCCCACGGCGGCGATGGCCACGCTCCAGAACCACAGGCCGTTGGTCAGGGGCAACACGCCGGCTTCGGGTGTGAGGCTGCCGCCCAGCCAGGTGCCCATGAGAAAGGCCGCCACCATCATGCTGAAGCCGCTGAGTGCCGACGCGGCCCCGGCCGCCTGCGGGAAGGGCGCGACCGCGCCGCTTTGCCCGCAGGGCTGGTGCACGCCGTGCGCCATGATGAACAGGTAGTAGGGCACCATGATGGCCCAGGTGTTTTCCCAGCCGAGCCAGCCCAGCACGCCCATGACGGTGCCGCCGGTCAGCGTGCAGCCGGCGGCAATGGCCACCGTGCGCCGCACCCCCAGCCGTGGAATCAGGCGGCGGCACAGCACCGTGCCCGCGATGTAGCTGGCCGACATGGACAGCATCAGCAGCCCGTACTGGGTCTTGCTCAGGCCCAGCACGTTGATGAACACGAACGAGGAGGTGGCCAGAAAGGTGAACAGGCCGCAGTAGGAGGTGGCCGCCAGCAGGGTGAAGGTCCAGTAGGTGGGGTGGCGCACAATGCCGCGCCAGATGCGCAGCATCTCGCGCGGCTGCAGGGCGCGCGGGTTGGGCGCGGGCAGCGTTTCCCGAAATCGCCAGGCCACCGCGAGCAGGGTGACGCCACCGAACACGGCCAGGGCCCCCAGGGTGGTGCGCCAGCCGAACCATTCCGACAGCACGCCACCCACCGGCGCGCTCAGGCAGGCCAGCACGCCCAGGCCGGTCAGGCCCTTGGACATCATGCGCGCGCCCTCGACCGGGGCGTAGAGGTCGCGCACGATGGCGCGCGCACACATGACCGCCGCGCCCATGGCCGCGCCCTGCACGGTGCGCCAGAGCACCAGTTGCTCCATGTTCTGGGCGAACACGCTGCCGACCGAGGCCAGGGTGAACGCCGCCATGCCGCAGAGCAGCACCGGACGGCGGCCGTAGCGGTCCGACAACGGCCCCCACAGCAATTGCGACACGCCAAAGGCCAGGAGCAGCGCGGTGAGGGTGAGCTGCGCCTGGTGCATGGGCGCGGCAAAACCCGCGGTCATGGCCGGCAGGGCCGGCAGGTAGAGGTCGGTGGCCACGGGCTGGATGCCCAGCAGCAGCGCCAGCATCAGCACGGTGGTGCCGCTGGACATGGAGGGACGGCTGGGGTGAGGCATGCCGGCGAGGGTAACAGATGGGGGTGGCCGCGCCGGCTGCCGCCGCTGGCGGGGCTGCGCCTGGGCACCGCGCCACCGCGGTGCCCAGGCTCTGGCCTCAGATGACGCCCTGCGCCAGCATGGCGTCGGCCACTTTGACGAAGCCGGCGATGTTGGCGCCGTCGATGTAGCTGACCGAGCCGTCGGCGCGCCGGCCGTGCTTGACGCAGGCGGCGTGGATGCCCTGCATGATCTGCAGCAGGCGCGCGTCCACTTCCTCGCGGGTCCAGCTCAGGCGCATGGCGTTCTGGCTCATCTCCAGGCCCGAGGTGGCCACACCACCGGCGTTGGACGCCTTGCCCGGCGCGTACAGCACGCCGGCCGCTTCAAAGGCCTTGGCCGCTTCGATGGTCGAGGGCATGTTGGCGCCCTCGGCCACGCAGACCACGCCGTTGGCGATCAGGGTGCGGGCGTCGGCCTCGTCCAGCTCGTTCTGGGTGGCGCAGGGCAGGGCCACGTCCACCGGCACGTGCCAGGGGCGCTGGCCGGCCTCGAACTGCACGCCGGTGCGGGCGGCGTAGTCGCTCACGCGGCCGTAGTGGTGGTTCTTCACGTCCATCAGGATGGCCAGCTTCTCCGGCGTGAAGCCTTCTTCGTCGACGATGGTGCCGCTGGAGTCGGACACGGTGATCACCTTGGCGCCCAGCGCCATGGCCTTTTCGACCGCGTACTGCGCCACGTTGCCCGAGCCGGACACCGAGACGCGCAGGCCCTGAAAGGACTTGCCACGGGTCTTGAGCATCTCGTCGGCGAAGTACACCGTGCCGTAGCCGGTCGCCTCGGGGCGGACCAGCGAGCCGCCGAAGCTCAGGCCCTTGCCGGTGAACACGCTGGCGGCGTTGTTGGCCAGCTTCTTGTACATACCGGCCATGTAGCCGACCTCGCGGCCGCCCACGCCGATGTCGCCGGCCGGCACGTCGGTGTCCGGGCCCACGTGGCGGAACAGTTCCTGCACAAACGCCTGGCAAAAGCGCATGACCTCGGCCGGGCTCTTGCCCTTGGGATCGAAGTCCGAGCCGCCCTTGCCGCCGCCCATGGGCAGGGTGGTCAGGGCGTTCTTGAAGGTCTGTTCAAACGCCAGGAACTTGAGCACCGACAGGTTCACCGACGGGTGGAAGCGGATGCCGCCCTTGTAGGGGCCGATGGCCATGCTGTGCTGGATGCGGTAGCCGCGGTTGACCTGCACCGTGCCGTGGTCGTCCACCCAGCTCACGCGGAACATCACCACCCGTTCGGGCTCCACCAGGCGCTCCAGCACGCCGTGGTCGGCGTAGCGCGGGTGCTGTTCGATGAACGGCCACAAGCTCTCGATCACCTCGGTGACGGCCTGCAGGAACTCGGGTTGACCGGGGTTGCGGTCGGCGACGTAGCGGATGAAGTCGTGGGCGCTCGTGTGTTTCATTGTGGTGCAAATGTCGGGAGTGAACCCCGTATTTTCCACAATTGCGGTGCGGTTCTTACAAAAACGCACCGAAACAAGGCGTTTCCTGTTTGAGTTTGGTGCGTTCAGCGGCCGCGCAAGAACAGGGCGTCCAGGTCTTTCAGGGTGAGCTGGCGCCAGGTGGGGCGGCCGTGGTTGCACTGGTCGCTGCGCTCGGTGGCTTCCATCTGGCGCAGCAGGGCGTTCATTTCTTCCAGCGTCAGGCGCCGGTTGGCACGCACCGCGCCGTGGCAGGCCATGGTGGCCAGCAGTTCGTTGCGGGCGCGCCAGACCACGTCGGCGCCACCGTGCTGCTCCAGTTCCGCCAGCACGCTGCGGGCCAGTTCCACCGCATTGCCCTGGGCCAGGGTGGCCGGCACCGCACGCACGGCCAGCGTCTGCGGCGAAAACGGGCCGATGTCCAGCCCCAGTTGTTGTAGCGCCTCGGTGTGGGCTTCGGCGGCGGCCACCTCGGTGGGGGTGGCGGCGAAGGTGGCGGGAATCAGCAGGGGCTGGCTTTGCAAGGCCTGGCCGTTGGCGCCGTCGAGCTGCTGTTTCAGGCGCTCGTAAACGATGCGCTCGTGCGCGGCGTGCATGTCCACCAGCACCAGGCCCTGGGCGTTTTCCGCGAGGATGTAGATGCCCTGCAACTGGGCCAGGGCTTTGCCCAGGGGCCAGGTGGGGTCGCTGGTGTTGGCCGTGGGCTCAGCGGGTGCCGCCATGCCCAAGGGGCCGGGGGTCGACCAGAGCGCGGCGGCTTCGTGCACGGCGGTGGCCACGTCCTGTCGGCGGGGCGGGGCGGGCCAGTGGCCGTCGCGCACCGGCCAGGCCGACGGGCTGTGCAGGGGCAGGCCGGTTTGCTGGGTGGTGTGGCCCCAGGGGCGCGGCGGTGTGCCGAACGCGGCCGGGGCGGTGTGGGGCCGGGTGTCGCCCGCAACGGCGCCGGCGCCGCTGCCGGGGGCGTTGCCCGCCTGGGCCCAGCCAGCGGCGGCGGCCTGTTGCTGGGCCCGGGGCACGGCCAGGGCGTTTTCCACGGCGTGGCGCACCGCCTGGTGCACCTCGCGCCCGTCGCGGAAGCGCACCTCGATCTTGGTCGGGTGCACGTTCACGTCTACGCGGGCCGGGTCGATCTCGATGAACAGCACGTAGGCCGGCTGGCGCTGGCCATGCAGCACGTCTTCGTAGGCGCTGCGGGCGGCGTGGGCGATCACCTTGTCGCGCACGTAGCGGCCGTTGACGTAGGCGAACTGGCGGTCGTTGCGGCTGCGGGCGGCGTCGGGCAGGCCGGCGCGGCCCCACACGCGCACCGCGCTGCCCAGGCCGTCCAGGCGCAGGCTGTCGTCCACAAAGTCCGGCCCCAGGGCGGCGGCCACCCGCTGCGCCAGGGCCTCGGCGGCGTCGTCCTGCGCGCAGGGGCGCCACTGCTCCAGCAGCTTGCCTTCGTGCCAGATGGCAAAGCCCACGTCGGGCCGGGCCAGGGCGTGGCGGCGCACCGCCTCCAGGCAGTGGGCCAGCTCGGTGGCGTCGGTCTTGAGGAATTTACGCCGCGCCGGGGTGGCGTAAAACAGCTCGCGCACCTCCACCGTGGTGCCCACGGCGCGGGCGGCGGGCACCAGTTCGCCGGTGCGGCCGTGCAGCAGCCAGCCGTGGGGCTCGGGCGCGTCGACGCTGCGCGACAGCAGGCCGACCTCGGCGATGGAGTGGATGGCGGCCAGGGCTTCGCCGCGGAAGCCCATGGTGTCCACCGCCTCCAGTTCGTGCAGGTCGCGGATCTTGCTGGTGGCGTGGCGTTTGAGCGCCACCGGCAGCTCGTCGCGCGGGATGCCGCAGCCGTCGTCCTCCACCGCGATCAGCCGCACGCCGCCGGCCAGCAGCCGCACCGTGACCTGGCTGGCGCCGGCGTCCAGCGCGTTGTCCACCAGTTCGCGCACAACCGAGGCGGGCCGCTCCACCACCTCGCCGGCGGCGATCTGGCTGATCAGCTCGTCGGGCAGTTCCTGGATGGCGCGGCGGGGCTGGGTGTGCGGGCGGGGCAGGGCGGTCGGTGGGTTCACCGCGGCATTGTAGAAGCGCCGCCGGTGCGTGCCTTGCCGGCCACCGCCCGTTGGGCACCTGGGCGCCAGTGCGCGTGGCCGTCAGGGTTCCCCCCGATGCAACAAAAGATATGTGTACTTATTATTTGCCAAGACTTCACCGACCTCGCCATGACCGCTGCCCGCCCCAAGCCCCCTGCGCCCCGCCCCTCGCCCGCCGAGTCCGGCACCGGCCGCGTGCCTTTCTGGGCCTACACCGACCCCCAGGTCTACCAGCAGGAGCTGGACAAACTGTTCTACGGCCCGCACTGGAGCTACGTCGGCCTGGAGGTGGAAATCCCGAACGTGGGCGACTACAAACTGAGCTGGGTGGGCGAGCGTCAGGTCATTCTGGTGCGCGACCGCGTCATGCCCAAGGAACGCGCCACCGACCACGGCATCCGCGTGGTGGAAAACCGCTGTGCGCACCGTGGCGTGCGCTTCTGCCAGGAGCCGCACGGCAACGCGCGCAGCTTCGTCTGCCCCTACCACCAGTGGACCTACAAACTCAACGGCGACCTGGCCGGCCTGCCGTTCAAGGACGGCGTCAAGGTGGTGACCGAAGGTGCCGAATGCACCCACGGCGGCATGCCGCCCGACTTCGAGCTCAAAGCCCACGGCCTGACCAAGCTGCGGGTGGAGGTGCTGCATGGCCTGGTGTTCGCCACCTTCAGCGACGCCGCCGAACCGCTGCGCGATTACCTGGGCCCCCAGATCCTGCCCTGGCTGGACCGCATCTTCCAGGGGCCCAACGGCCCGCGCCCGCTCACCCTGCTGGGCTACAACCGCCAGCGCATTCCGGGCAACTGGAAGTTGATGCTGGAAAACATCAAAGACCCCTACCACCCGGGGCTGCTGCACACCTGGTTCGTTACCTTCGGCCTGTGGCGCGCCGACCAGCAAAGCCGCATGGTGATGGACGCACACGGCCGCCACGCGGTGATGCTGTCGCGCCGCAACGACGGTGGCCAGGGCCCGGCCAAAGACTCCGGCGTGCAGACCGACGTGACCCAGGGCGTGACCAGCTTCAAGGCCAACATGAGCCTGCACGACCCGCGCCTGCTCGATGTGCAGCCCGAGCCATGGTGGACGGTGGACGACCCGCAACACCCCGGCCAGTCCATCACCCCCACGGTGACCATGATCACGCTCTTCCCCAGCCTGATCGTGCAGCAGCAGGTCAATTCGCTCTCCACCCGCCACATCCAGCCACGCGGCAACGGCAGTTTCGACTTCGTCTGGACCCACTTCGGCTTTGCCGACGACACCCCCGAGATGACGCAACGCCGCCTGCGCCAGGCCAACCTGTTCGGCCCGGCCGGTTTTGTCAGCGCCGACGACGGCGAGGTCATCGAGTTCAGCCAGGACGGCTTCGCCCAATGGAACAGCGACGGCCGGGGACAGGGCAGCACCCTGTGCGAGCTGGGCGGCAAAGACGCCGGCCTGGGCCAGCCGCCGACCGAACACATGGTCACCGAAACCCTGATCCGCGGCATGTACGCCTACTGGCAGAAAGCGATGGCCGCATGACCCCCGCCGCCCACCCCACGCCCGTGGCGCTGGACCCGATGGCCACGCTGTGGCTGCACCACCAGATCGACCGTTTCAACGCCGCCTACGCCGCCGCGCTGGACGAAAAACGCTACGGCGACTGGCCCGACTTCTTCCTGCCCGACGGCCACTACCAGGTGCAGGCGCGCGAGAACTTCGACCGCGGCTTGCCGCTGGCGCTCATCGCCCTGGAAAGCCAGGGCATGATGAAGGACCGCGTCCACGGCATCACCCAGACCATCTACCACGGGCCTTACCACATGCGCCACGTGGTCAGCCCGGCGCAGGTGCTGTCGGTGGTGGCCGATGACGCCGGCGAGGTGGTGCAGGCCCAGGCCCACTACGCGGTGTTCCGCACCAAGCCGGGCGAGGTGAGCGAGGTGTTCAACGTCGGCCGCTACCTCGACACCTTTGTGCGCGGCGCCGACGGCACGCTCAAATTGCGCGCGCGCCGCTGCGTCTATGACAGCGAGATGGTGCTCAACTCGCTGATCTACCCGGTCTGAGCCGCGCCCGCCTCAGAGCGGGCGGCTGCGCGCCAGCGGCGGGTTTTTCTCGAAATAGGCCACGATGCCGCGCAGCAGGGCATCGGCCATGTCGGCCTGAAAGCGCGGGGAGCGCAGGCGCTTTTCCTCGTCCGGGTTGCTGATGAAGGCGGTTTCCACCAACACGCTGGGCATGTCTGGCGCCCGCAGCACGGCAAAGCCGGCCTGCTCCACCCGAGGCTTGTGCAACTTGCCCACCCGGCCCATCTGCCCGAGCATGGCGCTGCCCAGGCGCAGGCTGTCGTTGATCTGCGCGGTGGTGCTCATGTCCAGCAGGGCGCGTTGCACCTGCAGGTCTTTGGCGCGCACGTTCAGGCCGCCCACCAGGTCGGCGGCGTTTTCCTTGTTGGCGATCCAGCGCGCGGCCGCGCTGGTGGCGCCCCGGTCGCTCAGGGCGTACACGCTGGCCCCCTGCGGCCGCGGGGTGAAGAAGGCGTCGGCGTGGACGCTGACGAACAGGTCGGCCTGCACCCGGCGCGCCTTGTCCACCCGCACGTGCAGGGGCACGAAGAAGTCGGCGTCGCGCGTCAGGAAGGCGCGCAGGGTGTGGCCATTGACCTGGGTGCGGTTGATGCGGTCGCGCAATTGCAGGGCGATGGCCAGCACCACGTCCTTTTCCTGGGTGCCGCCGGGGCCGATGGCGCCGGGGTCCTCGCCGCCGTGCCCGGGGTCCAGCGCCACCACGATCAGCCGGTCGGTTTTGCCGGGGCGCTGCTTGGCGGCGAAGCTCGGTCGCGCCTCGGCCGGCGCGCTCGCAGGCGTGGGGGTGGGGGCGTCGGGGGCACGGGCCGGCGCCGGGGGCGCGGCCGTCAGGGCCGGGGCCTGTCCGCGCTGGGCGATCAGGTCGCCCAAGGGGTCGGGCGCTGCTTGCGGGGCTGCTGCCGGTGCCGGGGTGGCCTGGGCCACGGCCTGCTCGGCCTCTTGCAGGCGCTGGGCGATCAGGCTCTCCAGCGGGTCCGCCGCCTGGGTCGGGTACAGGTCGAGCACCAGCCGGTGCTGGTAGGCGGCCACCGGCGCCAGGTCGAACACCTGCGGCGCGATCGGGCGCTTGAGGTCCACCACCAGCCGCACCACGTTGGGGGCGTTCTGCCCGACGCGGATGCCCGCGATGTTCGGGTCGTCCGCGCGCAACTGGCCGACCAGGTCGCGCAGCCCGGGGATCAGGTCCAGCCCCTCGATGTCCACCGCCAGCCGCGGCGGGTCGGCCACGAAAAAGTGCCGCGCTTGCAGCTTGGCGTCGGACTCGATGGTGACCCGGGTGTAGTCCTGCGCTGGCCAGATGCGCACCGCCACGATGCTGGCGCCGTGCGCGATCTGGTGCGGCCCCAGCCACAGCAGCAGCAACCCGCCCGGGCCCAGGCGGGCCAGCACGTCGCGCCGCCTCATGCGCAGGCGGCGGCCAGCAGTTGCCGGCCGGCGGGGGTGTGGGCGGTCAGGTCCAGGGTGCGGGCGTCGTCGTCCATGGGGGTGAGTGTGACAGAGAGGTCGGGCGGGGGCAGCAGGCCGGCGGCCTTTTCGGGCCACTCGACCAGCTTGAGGCCGGGGTCGGCAAAAAGTTCGCGAAAACCCGCGTCCTCCCACTCGCGCGGGTCGGTGAAGCGGTAGAGGTCGAAGTGGGACACGTTCAGGCCGTCAGGCCAGGCCGTGGCAGGAGGGGCGGTGTGCGGCTCCACCACCGCGTAGGTGGGGCTTTTGATGCGGCCCTGCACCCCCAGCGCGCGCAGCAGGTGGCGCACCAGGGTGGTCTTGCCCGCGCCCAGGTCGCCGTGCAGGGTCACCAGCGCGTGCGCCAGCGCCGGGCAGCGGGCCAGCCGGGCGGCCAGCGCCTGGGTGGCGTCCTCGCTCGGGCAGTGGCAGCGGGCCGTGGCGGGCAGGGGGGCGGCGGTCATGACGGGCTTTCTACAATGGGGCCAATGTTCAACGCGGAACGCTTTGTCGCGCAACTCCAGGCCTGGGGCCTGGAGGCCGGATTTTCCCAGATCGGTGTGGCCGGGGTGGACCTGCGCAGCGCCGAGCCGGGCCTGCTGGCCTGGCTGGAGGCCGGCTTCCACGGCGGCATGGGCTACATGGCCCACCACGGCCTGAAGCGCGCCCGCCCGGCCGAGCTGTTGCCCGGCACGGTCAGCGTGCTCACGGCGCGGATGGACTACCTGCCGCGCGACACCCCGCCCGACTGGGCCGAGCGGGAACGCGCGCGCCAGCAGCGGCCCGGCGAGGCGGTGGTGTCGCTCTACGCCCGCGGGCGGGACTACCACAAGGTGCTGCGCCAGCGCCTGCAGCGGCTGGCCGAGCGCATTGACCAGGCGCTGCAGGCCGGGCCCTGGGCGGCGCCCGACGGCGGCCTGCAGCACCGGGCCTTCACCGATTCGGCCCCGGTGCTGGAGGTGGAGCTGGCCGGCCGCAGCGGGCTGGGCTGGCGCGGCAAACACACCCTGCTGCTGCACCGCGATGGCGGCTCGATGTTTTTCCTGGGCGAGATTTTCCTGAACCTGGCCCTGCCGCCCACCCCCCCCACCACGGCGCACTGCGGCCAGTGCCGCGCCTGCCTGGACGCCTGCCCCACCGGCGCCATCGTCGCCCCGTACCGGGTGGACGCGCGGCGTTGCATTTCTTACCTCACCATCGAGCACGACGGCCCGATCCCGCTGGCGTGGCGCGCGGCCATCGGCAACCGCATTTACGGCTGCGACGACTGCCAGCTGGTGTGCCCGTGGAACAAGTACGCCCAGGCCAGCCGGCTGCCCGATTTCGACGCCCGCGCCCACCTGGTGGCCCAGCCGCTGCCCGAGTTGTTTGCCTGGGACGAGGCGACCTTTCTGCGGCTGACCGAGGGCAGCCCGATCCGCCGCATCGGCCACGAGCGCTGGCTGCGCAACGTGGCGGTGGCGCTGGGCAACGCGCTGGCCGCCGGTCCCGCACCGGATGTGCGGGCGGCGCTGTGTCAGGCCCTGGCCACCCGGCAAGGCCACCCCAGTGCGCTGGTGCGCGAACACGTGGCCTGGGCCTTGGCCCAGGCGCGATAACATCGGGCGCATGGCTCGCTTCCCCGCGCTCCAGTCCCTGTGGCACCGCAGCCTGCGGCCGGCCGGGCACTGGGCGCTGCAGTGGTGGCGCATCGTTCACCTGGGCGCGGTCATTCTGGTCATGGCGCTGTCGCCCGGCAGCTATGGTCGCGACCGCTGGCCGCTGCTGGCGCGCCAGCTCCACCAGGCCACCGCCCCGGTCCTGCTGTGGTTCACCGTGCTGTCGGCCCTGCTGGGCCTGGTGCTGATCCGCATCGTCGTCGTCACCGCGGTCAGCTACGGCCTGTCGCGCTACGCCGTGGACATGGTGGTGCGGGTGCTGGTGCTCGAACTCATTCCGCTGGCCGCCGCGCTGTTCGTGGCCCTGCGCATCACCATCCCGCAGGGCAGCGAACTGCTGGCCTGGCGCGAGCAGGGCGCCTTCGAGCGCCTGCGTGCCGAGGGCCGCGACCCGCTGCACTGGCTGGTGCTGCCGCGCGCGCTGGCCGGCATGTTTTCGGTGCTGATGCTGGCGGCCCTGAGCTGCCTGGTGGCACTGGCGCTGGCGTACCTGAACATCTATGGCTTCACGCCCTGGGCGCTGGCCAGTTACACCCGGGTGGTGGGACAGGTGTTCAGCCCGGTGGTGACCCTCATCTTCGCCTTCAAAACCCTGTTTTTTGCGCTCACCGTGGCGCTCATTCCGCTGGCGTCCAGCCTCTACGATTCGCCCCGTCCCGAGGCGCGCGCCCGCTCCGAGCTGCAGTCTCTGGTGCGCATGTTCCTGGCGCTGATCGCCATCGAGCTGGTGTCCCTCATGGGCAATTACTATTGAGTACCATGCCGCCGACCGACGCCCCCGACCCCTTGCTGCCCAGCACCCGCGTGCCCGGGGTGGAGTTCAAGGCCGCCCTGCTGCTGGCCTTGATGGTGGCCATGGTGCTCGGCTCCGGCCTGTACCTGCTGTACGCCCGCGGCGTGTTCGAGGCGACCCAGGAACTGGTGCTGGTGGCCGACGACTCCGAAGGCGTGTCCGTGGGCATGGACCTGACCTTCTCCGGCTTCCCCATCGGGCGGGTGCGGCGCATCGAACTCGGCGCCGAAGGCAACGCCCGCATCGTCATCGACGTGCCGCGCAAGGACGCCAATTGGTTGCGCGAGTCCAGCATTTTCACCATGGAACGCAGCCTGGTCGGGGCCACCCGTATCCGCGCCTACACCGGTGTGCTGGAGGCCCCACCGCTGCCCGACGGCGCGGTGCGGCCGGTGCTCAAGGGCGACGCCATGGCCGAAATTCCCCAGCTCGTCGGCGCCGTGCGCGACCTGCTGGCCAACCTCAACGCCATGACGCAGGACAGCTCGCCGCTCAACGGCAGCCTGCGCCAGGTGGAGGCCGCCACCGCCCGCCTCAACGGCCCCGGCGGGGCGCTGGACCTGCTGGCCGGCAACGACGCCGACCGCCAGCGCCTGCTGCGGGTGTTCGACGACGCCCAGCGCGTGCTGGCCCGCCTGGAAGGCGTGGCCGGCCGCACCGAAACCCTGCTGGGCCACACCGACGAGCGGGTCTTCGGCCCCGAGGGCCTGATGACCGACACCCAGGCCACCGTGCGCGAGTTGCAGGGTCTGCTGGCCGACGCCCGCCAGACGCTGCAGCGGGTGGACCGGGTGCTGGTCGAGGCCCAGGGCATCGCCGAGAACACCCGCAGCGCCACGGTGGACCTGGACGCGTTGCGCGCCGAGGTCGAGTCCAGCCTGCGCCGGGTCGATGGCCTGGTCAACGACCTCCAGCGGCGTTGGCCTTTCGGCCGCGACACCCGCCTGCAGCTGCCATGAGCGCCGTGTCCACCCCCGCCTTCGTGCGCAGGCTGCGGTCCGGGTGGCTGGCTGCGGCCGCGCTGGCCCTGGCGTGGGGACTGGGCGGCTGCGGCACCCGGCCCCCCGCGCCCGACTGGCAGGTCAACGCCCATGGGGCCGTGCAGCGCGCCACACAGGCCGAGCTGGAAGGCCGTGCCCGCGTCGCCCAGCTGGAGTGGGACCGCGCCCGCCGCGAGACCGCGCGCACCGCCGACGCCACCTGGGTTGCCCGCGTGGCCCTGACCGAATGCGCCATCCGCCAGGCGGCGCTGGACCTGGCCCCGTGCGACGCCTTTCTGGCCCTGGCCCCCGGCGCCGCCGAGGCCGACCGGGCCTACCACCGCTGGTTGCTGGCCCAGCCACTGGCCGGCGATGCCCCGGCCTTGCCGCCGGCCTACCGCCCCTGGGTGCAGGCCTGGCCGCTGGCCGAGGGCACCGACACCGCGGCCCGTCTGGTGGCCATGGACGATCCGGTGGCCCGCCTGATCGCGGCCTCGGTCCTGCTGCGGGCGCAGCGGCTGGACGCCGCCGGGGTGCAAGCGGCGGTCGATACCGCCTCGGGGCAAGGCTGGCGCCGGCCCTTGCTGGCCTGGCTGCGGGTGCAGCGCCAGCGGGCCGGGCAGGTGGGCGACAGCGCCCTGCGCGACGCAGTGCAGCGCCGGCTGGACTTGCTGGACGGCGCCCGCTGAGGCGCGGCCCGCGACACGGCCGCTCGGTGCCATGCCGGATGGGCTGGACCCGACGAACTGGCCCCGTGGGCCGCGTCAGCGCCAGTGCGCCAACACCCCCAGCGCCAGCGGCAGGCTGACCATGCCGAGCAGGGTGGACAGGGTCACCAGCCCGGCCACATAGGCCCCGTCGTGCCCCATGCGGGCGGCCAGCACGTAGCAGCTGGACGCGGTCGGCACGGCCGAAAACATCAGCAGCACCGTGGTCTGCAGCGGGTCCAGCCCCCACAGCCGCGCCACGCCCAGCGCCAGCAGCGGCAGGCCCAGGTGCTTGACCGCCAGCACCAGCCCGGCCAGGGTTTTGGCCTGCGCCATGCGGCCCAGCTGCATGCCGGCCCCGGCGGCCATCAGGCCCAGGGCCAGCGACGCCGCGCCGATGCGCTGGGTGGTGGGCGCCAGCCAGTCCGGTATGCCCAGGCCCAGCAGGTTGGCCGCCAGCCCGCTCAGCGTGGCGATGATCAGCGGGTTGCGCACCAGTTCGCGCCACAGGCCGCGCGTGCCGTGGCGCGCCATCGGGTAGACCGCCCCGACGTTGAAGAGGGGCACACAGACCCCGATCAGCACCGCCACCAACGGCATGCCCTGGGGTCCCGCCACCTTGTCCACCAGCGCCAGCACGATGAAGGAGTTGAAGCGGAAGCCGATCTGCGCACTGGCCGCGTGCAGCCGGGGGTCCAGCCGGCGGCCCAGCCCCGGCCAGTGCGGCAGGGAGTAGGCCAGGGCGATGCCCAGCAGCCCCAGCGTCAGGCCCGCACCCATGGTGTGGGTGGCGGTTTGCCATTCCAGCGGCGTGCGCACGATGGCGTGGAACAGCAGCACCGGGAACAAAAAGAAATAGACCAGCCGCTCCAGCGGTTCCCACACCTGGCGGTTCAGGGCGGTGTAGCGGCACAGCAGGTAGCCGCACAGAATCAGCGAAAAGTCGGGAAACAGCAGTTGGGCAAAGTTCACCGGCGGCAGCATAGCAAAGCCGCTGGAACTCCCGCCGCGTTTCCGTGACAAAATCGGCAGGCTAAGCACAGCACGCCTCGCGTGGCGCCTTTTTTGCCACATTGGCCCTTTTATTTATGAACAATATCAAAACCAAATTCCATTTGAACAAGCGCGCGCCTTCCCGTTTTGCCCCGGGGGGAGCCACCCCTGGCGCGGGCGCGGCCGTGGCCCTGGTGGACGAGCGCTACCTTGGTTGGCTCGCGGCCCAGCAGCCGCGCGAGGCCACCCAGCCCGCGCCCGTGCTGCAGCGCGCTGCCCTCATGTCGGTGTTCGGCCACCTGGCCCGCTGTGGCCAGCCTGAGGTGGCCCTGCTGCGCACCTGCCTGTTCACCGACCGCCCCGTGACCGAACTGGTCGACGACGTCCTGCTGCGGCCGGTGCCGCCCCACGCCCAGGACGGCGGGCTCGGCCTGGTCCGTGCGCTCGGGCTGGAACTGACCCAACTGGCCCAGCGCGGCCAGTGCCCGCTGGTGCTGGTCGCCAGCGACGACGAACGCCTCATCCCCTACATCGACGAAGCCCAGTGGCGCGGCCTCAAGGTGGTGCTGGTGACCGACGAGGCCTCGCACGACGTGGCCCGCCTGCTGGCCGACGACCCGAGCTGGGCGCGGTTGCTGATGCAGGCCGACCGCCGCGTGTCGATCAACGCCGCGGCCTGGCAGGCGCTGACCATCCCCGGTCTGGGCTACTTCGCCGGTCGGCCGGCCGAGCCGCCGCGCGACCCCGAGGCCGAGCTCCCGCTGCGTGAGCCCTACCTCGATGCCCAGGCCGAACCCGACACCGACTGGCGCGCCCAGGTCGAGCGGGTGCTGCAGGACTGGTGGACCGAGGAAACCGCCGATGCCCGCCTGGACCTGTTCGAGGAAATGCAGAACAGCCAGGGCGTGCCGCCCGAAACCGACCGGCACCTGCTGCTGCGCGTGCGGCGCGAATTGGCGCGGCCGCTGAGCTTCCCCGAGAAAAAGGTCATGCGCGAGATGATCCGCGCCCTGGTGCTGGCCCAACCCCCGGCGGTGGATGAACCGGCCGACGCCTGAGCCCCTGCCACCCGCCCTGGAACTGGGCGAGGAACTGGCGGCCTGGTTCGCCACGCCCCCGGGGCGCTACCTGCTGGCCTGGGAGCGTGCCCGCTTCGACGCGGCGGTGGTCGATCTGTTCGGCTACAACGCCCTGCAGCTGGGCCTGCCCCAGCTGGACGCCCTGGCCGCCAACCGCATGCCGCACCGCTGGCTGGCGGTGCCGGAGTGGGCCGGGGTGGAGGCGTCGCGCCTTGCCGTCCCTGAGCGGGCTGGGCCCGGCCCCGCGGTGGCGCTGGTCACCCACGCCGCGGCTCTGCCGTTCCCGGCGCAGAGCCTGGACCTGGTGGTGCTGCCCCACACCCTGGAACTCAGCGCCGACCCCCACGCCGTGCTGCGCGAGGTCGAACGCGTGCTGGTGCCGCAGGGGCGGGTGGTCATCACCGGGCTCAACCCCGCCAGCTGGTGGGGCTTGCGCCAGTACCGCGCCCACGCCTGTGCCCGCCTGGGGCTGGGCCAGACCGCGCTGGGCCGCCTCTACCTCCCCGAGGCCGGGGCATTCATCGGCCACTGGCGGCTGCGCGACTGGTTGCGCCTGCTGAGTTTCGAGGTCGAGTCGGTGCAGCTGGGCGCCTACCGGCCCCCGGTGCGCAGCGACGCCTGGCTGCAGCGCTTTGAATGGATGGACCGCGTCGGCGCCCGCTGGTGGCCGGTGCTGGGCGCGGTGTATTTCCTGGTGGCGGTCAAGCGGGTGCGCGGCATGCACCTGTTGGGGCCGGCCTGGAAGCCCCGCCGCGCCGCCGCCGCGCCGGTGGTGGTTGCCCAGAAACCCTCTCTCCAATCCCTCGGCCGCCCCCCGGCCGGCAATGAAAGACACCGAGCGTGAACCACGTGGTCATCTACACCGACGGCGCCTGCAAAGGCAACCCCGGCCCCGGCGGCTGGGGCGCTTTGCTGCGGTCCGGCGCGGTGGAAAAAGAGCTGTTCGGCGGTGAACGCGAAACCACCAACAACCGCATGGAGATGACCGCCGTCATCGAAGCGCTGGCGGCGCTCAAGCGCCCGTGCCGCGTCACGCTCTACCTGGACAGCGAGTACGTGCGCAAAGGCATCACCGAATGGCTCAAGGGCTGGAAAGCCAAGGGCTGGAAGACGGCGGCCAAACAGCCGGTCAAGAACGTGGACCTGTGGCAGCGGCTGGACGACCTGGTGCAGCACGCCGGCCACCAGATCGAGTGGCACTGGGTCAAGGGCCACGCCGGTGACCCGGGCAACGAACGCGCCGACGCCCTGGCCAACCGCGGCGTGCCCGGCCGCTGAGGCGGTGCGCACCGCCCTGCGCGCGCACCCTGGCGCTCGGTTATTCGCCGTGCGGCGGCGTGGAACCGGGCGGCGCTGCTAGAGTCAGCCATTTGGGCGGCTCAATCCGCGGGACACAGAGCAGATGGCAAGCAAACCGATGCGTGGGGTGGTGGTGGTCGCCGGCTTGGCGGCGGCGATGGCGGTGGCCTGGTGGCTGCAGCGCGACAGCGACCGCCCCTCGGGCGCGCCCGCCCCGGTGGCCGCGCCCGGCGCCCGCCCCCCCGCCAACGGGCCGGGCGGCGGCCTGCCCAGCGTCGAGGTGGCCCAGGTGCAAACGCTGCGGCTGGTGGACGATGCCGAATCGGTCGGTTCGCTGCGCTCGCGCCAGAGCGTGGTGCTGCGCCCGGAGGTCAGTGGCCGGGTGGTGCGCATCGCCTTCGAGGACGGCGCCGCGGTGCGCCAGGGCCAGCTGCTGGTTCAGCTCGACGACACCCTGCAGCGCGCCGAGCTGAGCCAGGCGCAGGCGCAGCTGTCCATCGCCCGCGCCAACCTGCAGCGCAACGAGGAACTGGTGGCGCAGAATTTCGTGGCCCAGCGCGTGTTGGACGAAAGCCGGGCCAGCCTGCAGGTGGCGCAGGCCCAGGTGCAGCTGGCCGAGGCCCGGGTGGCGCGCATGCGCCTGGTGGCGCCGTTCGACGGCACGGTCGGCATCCGCAGCGTCAACCTGGGTGACTACGTCAAGGACGGCGCCGACCTGGTCAACCTGGAAGACACCTCCCAACTGGTGGTGGATTTCCGCCTGCCCGAGCGCTACCAGGCCCGGGTGGCGCCGGGCCAGCCGGTGCAGGTGCGGCTGGACGCCCTGCCGGGGCAGACCTTCACCGCCCGCGTGCAGGCGCTGGACCCGCTGGTGGACGCCAACGGCCGCGCCTTGCAGGTGCGCGCCAGCCTGCCGGCCGACCGCCGCGGCGGCCTGCGCCCGGGGCTGTTCGCCCGCGTCACCGTGACCCTGTCGGTGGACGAAGCCGCGCTGATGGTGCCCGAGGAAGCCATCGTGCCCCAGGGCGGGCGCCAGACGGTGGTGCGGCTGGAGCCCAGCCCGGACGGGGCGCAAGCCCCGCCCGTCTCGCGCCGCACCGAGGTAACCCTGGGCCTGCGGCGTGGCGCCCTGGTGCAGGTGCTGGACGGCCTGCAGGCCGGCGACACCGTGGTGGTGGCCGGCCAGCAGCGCTTGCAACGCGACGGCACCGCCGTGCGGGTGGTGGACCTGGCCCGGGCCGGCGCTGGGCCCACCGGGTCGGTGCCCGGCGCGGGCACCGCGCCGCCGGCCGCCCCCAAACCGCCGGCCGGTTGAGCCCCGGGAGTCGCCATGCAGCTGCCCGAAATCGCCATCCGACGCCCGGTCTTCGCCACCGTGCTGTCCCTGCTGGTGCTGCTGATCGGCTGGGTCGCGTTCACCCACCTGTCGGTGCGCGAATACCCCAAGATCGACGAGCCCAACGTCACCGTCAGCACCCGCTTTGCTGGCGCTTCCAGCGAGGTGGTCGAGTCCCAGGTCACCAAGCCGCTGGAAGACTCGCTCGCCGGCATCGAGGGGGTGGACGTCATCACCTCCATCAGCCGGCAGGAGCAGAGCCAGATCACCGTGCGCTTCAAGCTGGAGCGTGACCCCGACGCCGCCGCCGCCGAGGTGCGCGACAAGGTGGCCCGGGTGCGCGGGCGCCTGCCGCAGACCATCGACGAACCGGTGGTGGCCAAGGTCGAAGCCGACGCCTTCCCCGTGGTCTGGATCGCCCTGAGTTCCGACACCCACAACGCCCTGCAGCTGTCGGACTACGCCAACCGCATCGCCAAGCCGCTGCTGCAGACCGCCACCGGCGTGGCCGACGTGCGCGTCTACGGCGAGCGCAAGTACGCCATGCGCCTGTGGCTGGACCCCGACCGCCTGGCCGCCTACCGCCTGACCGTGCAGGACGTGGAGGACGCGCTGCGCCGCTCCAACCTGGAGGTGCCGGCCGGGCGCATCGAGAGCGCGCAGCGCGAGTTCAACGTCACCGCCACCACCGACCTGCAAACGCCCGATCAGTTCGCCGCCGTGGCCATCCGCAGTGTCAACGGGCTGCCGGTGCGCATCGGCGACGTGGCCCGGGTGGTGCAGGGCGCGCAGGACGAGCGCACCTCGGTGCGCCTGAACGGCCGCGACGCGATTTCTTTGGGCGTCATCCGCCAGGCCACGGCCAACCCGCTGGAGCTGTCGGCCGCCGTCACCGCCTTGCTCGACCGCCTGCGCGACGACCTGCCCCCCGGCGTCAGCGTGCAGATCGCCAACGACAACTCGGTCTTCATCGACCGCTCCATCCAGGC
>NZ_JAAQQT010000689.1:51133-62637 GCF_011742065.1 Aquabacterium sp. A08 | reverse complement strand
CAGGCTTGACCCGCCAGCCATGGTGTCGTGTGAACAGGTTTTGCGACACAATGCACCAACCATGCGCTTGAAACCCGAAGAAAGCCATTTCATCCGCACCCAGGTGCACGAACTGCTGGGTGCAGACGTGTCCGTCAAGCTGTTCGGCTCCCGCCTGCACGACGACCTGCGAGGTGGCGACGTGGACCTGTTTTTGGACTTGCCCAGCAAGCCCGCCAACCCGGCGTTGCTGGCAGCCACACTGGCCGGCAAAGTGTCGCGGCACATGCGGGGCCGCAAAGTGGACGTGGTGATTGCCGCCCCTGGCTTGCTCTCACTGCCCATTCACGAGGTGGCCCGCACGGAAGGCCTGACACTGTGAAGCCTGACGACAAAACGCGCCTCAAACTGCGCTTCATTTGCCGCGTGGTGACCAAAGAAGTCCGGTTGCTGCTGGACACACGCAGGCGCTTGTTTGTCCCGGCGTTCAACGCAGCCATGCTGAAGCAGTTGGACCAATACCCAGACTGGGCAGACAGGATTGAATCGTTTGTGGCCAGGTTTGGGCGTTTGCAAGACACGGCGGGAGACAAATTGTTGCCCATGCTCCTGGCCGCTCTGGGTGAACGCATCGCCTCTGTGTCAGACAACCTGGACCGCGCTGAACGGTTGGGGCTCATCCCCTCTGCCGACCAGTGGTTTGCCATGCGGTCACTGCGCAACCAGATGGTGCACGAGTACGTGGAAGACCCTGAAATTTTGTGGGGCGCCCTGCAAGCAGCCCACGACTTCTCCGTCCCTTTGGCCCAAACCGCCGAGGGGATGGTGATCGAAATTGAGCGGCGCGGCTGGCTTTAAAATCGCTGTTTCAACCTTACCCAGTTCGGGCAGCCACAGGCTGCCCGAACTTTTTTGGCCTGCGATGCCCCATCAACCGCTGGCCGCCGCTACACTACCGCTAGTGCTTTTCATGCAAAAGCAACGCTACCTATAGTGTTTAGCATCCCTAACACACCACCAGCGAGGACACATGCAAACCACCCCTACCGCTCCCCTGTCCGCCCCCACCGCACAGGGCGCCGCCACCGCCGAAGAGGCGCGCGCGGCCCACCAGACCGCCCTGCAGCACTACCAGATCATCCGCCGCAACGGCGCGGTGGTGCCGTTCGAGCCCAACAAGATCGCCGTGGCGCTGATGAAGGCCTTTCTGGCGGTGCACGGCGCGCAGGGCGCGGCCTCGGCCAGCGTGCGTGAAGACGTGGAACAGCTCACCCAGGGCGTGGTGCGCGCGCTCATGCGCTCGCGCCCGGGCGGCGGCACCTTCCACATCGAAGACGTGCAAGACCAGGTGGAACTGGGCCTGATGCGCAGCGGCCACCACGAAGTGGCCCGCGCCTACGTGCTGTACCGCGAACGCCGCGCCCAGGAACGCGCCGCCCACCAGGCCGAGGCGCCGGCCGAAGTCCACCCCACCCTGCACGTGACCGACCACGGCCAACGCGTGGCCCTGGACGTGACACGCCTGCAGGCCCTCATCACCACCGCTTGCAGCGGCCTGGGCGCCGACGTCAAGCCCGAGCCCATCGTGGCCGAAACCCTGCGCAACCTGTACGACGGCGTGCCGCTGGAAGAGGTGTACAAGGCCGCCATCCTGGCCGCCCGCACCAAGATCGAAACCGACCCCGACTACACCTACGCCACCGCCCGCCTGCTGCTGCACACCATCGTCAAAGAGGTGTTGGGCCAGGAAGCCACCCAGGGCGAGATGGCCACCCGCTACGCCGAGTACTTCCCCACCTTCATCCAGAAGGGCGTGGACCACGAGCTGCTCAACCCCGAACTGCTGACCTTCGACCTGGCCCGGCTGGGCGCGGCCCTCAAGGCCGAGCGCGACCTGCAGTTCGACTACCTGGGCCTGCAGACCCTGTACGACCGCTATTTCCTGCACGTGCGCAAGACGCGCATCGAGCTGCCGCAGGCCTTCTTCATGCGCGTGGCCATGGGCCTGGCCCTGAACGAAACCGACCGCGAAGCCCGCGCCATCGAGTTCTACGAGGTGCTGTCGTCGTTCGACTTCATGTCGTCCACCCCCACGCTGTTCAACAGCGGCACGCTGCGTTCGCAGCTCTCCAGCTGCTACCTGACCACCGTGCCCGACGACCTGGACGGCATTTACGAGTCCATCAAGGAAAACGCGCTGCTGAGCAAGTTCGCCGGCGGCCTGGGCAACGACTGGACCCGTGTGCGCGCCCTGGGCAGCCACATCAAGGGCACCAACGGCGAAAGCCAGGGCGTGGTGCCGTTCCTGAAGGTGGTGAACGACACCGCGGTGGCGGTGAACCAGGGCGGCAAGCGCAAGGGCGCGGTCTGCGCCTACCTGGAAACCTGGCACCTGGACATTGAAGAATTCCTGGAGCTGCGCAAGAACACCGGCGACGACCGCCGCCGCACCCACGACATGAACACCGCGAACTGGATTCCCGACCTGTTCATGAAGCGGGTGATGGAAAAAGGCCCGTGGACGCTGTTCAGCCCGTCCGACGTGCCCGACCTGCACGACAAGTTCGGCACCGCCTTTGAAGCCGCCTACACCGCCTACGAGGCCCAGGCCGCGCGCGGCGAGATCAAGCCGTCCAAGACCGTGCCCGCCACCGACCTGTGGCGCAAGATGCTGTCGATGCTGTTCGAGACCGGCCACCCCTGGATCACCTTCAAGGACCCGTGCAACCTGCGCAGCCCGCAGCAGCACGTGGGCGTGGTGCACTCGTCCAACCTGTGCACCGAAATCACGCTCAATACCAACGACGCCGAAACCGCGGTGTGCAACCTGGGCTCGGTCAACCTGGCCCAGCACCTGACGACCGACGGCCAGATCGACCACGCCAAGCTCAAGCGCACCGTGTCCACCGCCATGCGCATGCTGGACAACGTGATCGACATCAACTACTACGCCGTGAAAAAGGCGCGCGACTCCAACCTGCGCCACCGCCCGGTGGGCCTGGGCATCATGGGTTTCCAGGACGCGCTTTACCTCAAGCGCACGCCCTACGCCAGCCTGGCCGCGGTGCAGTTCGCCGACCAGTCCATGGAAGCCGTGTGCTACTACGCCTACTGGGCCAGCACCGAACTGTCGGCCGAACGCGGCCGCTACGAAACCTACCCGGGTTCGCTGTGGGACCGTGGCATCCTGCCGCAGGACTCGCTCGACCTCCTGGCCCAGCACCGCGGCGGCTACGTCGAGGTGGACCGCAGCGCCACGCTGGACTGGGACGCCCTGCGCGCCAAGATCGCCCGCGACGGCATGCGCAACTCCAACTGCGTGGCCATCGCGCCCACGGCCACCATCAGCAACATCATCGGCGTGGACGCCTCCATCGAACCCTGCTTCGGCAACCTGTCGGTCAAGTCCAACCTGTCGGGTGAATTCACCGTCATCAACAGCTACCTGGTCAAGGACCTGAAACGCCTGGGCCTGTGGGACGAGGTGATGATGATGGACCTGAAGCACTTCGACGGTTCGCTGTGGCCGATCGATCGCGTGCCGCAGGACGTGAAAGAGCTGTACTGCACCGCCTTCGAGGTAGAACCGCAGTGGCTGGTGGAAGCCGCCGCGCGCCGCCAGAAGTGGATCGACCAGGCACAGAGCCTGAACATCTACATGGCCGGTGCGTCGGGCAAGAAGCTGGACGACACCTACAAGCTGGCCTGGACGCGCGGCCTGAAAACCACCTACTACCTGCGCACCACCAGCGCCACCCACGCCGAAAAATCGACCGGCCGGATTGGCCAGCTGAACGCGGTGCCCAGCGCCGGCCAAGGCGCACCGGCGGCCGCGCCGGTTGCGGCGGCGGCGGTGCCCGCGGCCGAGGTGCCGGCCACCGACATCAAATTCTGCGCCATCGACGACCCGGGCTGCGAAGCCTGCCAATGACGCCCGCCGGCCGGGCGGCGCCGCGTTTCGATGCGGCCACGCAACACCCCTGCGGGAGTTTGCGTGGACCCCCTGCGGAACGCTTGCTTTTCCGGCCTGCACTTTCATAATCCGACACACTGGACACACAAGCATGTTGACCTGGGAAGAAAACAGCACCCCCGCACTGCAACCCGTGCGCCCCACCCCCGCCGCTGCGCCAGCGCCAGCGCCGGCCATGGCTTCGGCACCGGCACCTGTCGCCGCGTCGGGCGCGGGCCAGCGCATCAACGCCGCCGACAAGCGCATCATCAACGGCCAGACCGACGTCAACCAGCTGGTGCCGTTCAAGTACAAGTGGGCCTGGGAAAAATACCTCGCCACCTGCGCCAACCACTGGATGCCGCAGGAAGTGAACATGTCGCGCGACATCGCCACCTGGAAAGACCCCAACGGTCTGACCGAGGACGAGCGCCGCATCGTCAAGCGCAACCTGGGCTTCTTCGTCACGGCCGACTCGCTGGCCGCCAACAACATCGTGCTGGGCACCTACCGCCACATCACCGCGCCGGAATGCCGCCAGTTCCTGCTGCGCCAGGCGTTTGAAGAGGCCATCCACACCCACGCCTACCAGTACATCGTGGAGTCGCTGGGCCTGGACGAGTCCGAGATCTTCAACGCCTACCACGAGGTGCAGTCCATCCGCGACAAGGACGAGTTCCTGATCCCGTTCATCGACGCGATCATGGACCCCAACTTCCACACCGGCACGCCCGAGACCGACCAGACCCTGCTCAAGTCGCTGATCGTCTTTGCCTGCCTGATGGAAGGCCTGTTCTTCTACGTGGGTTTCACCCAGATTCTGGCCCTGGGCCGCCAGAACAAGATGACCGGTGCGGCCGAACAGTACCAGTACATCCTGCGCGACGAGTCGATGCACTGCAACTTCGGCATCGACCTGATCAACCAGTTGAAGCTGGAGAACCCGCACCTGTGGACGGCCGAGTTCAAGGCCGAGATCAAGGCGCTGTTCCTCAAGGCCGTGGACCTGGAATACGCCTACGCCGAAGACACCATGCCGCGTGGCGTGCTGGGCCTGAACGCCAACATGTTCAAGGGCTACCTGCGCTACATTGCCAACCGCCGCGCGACGCAAATTGGCCTGGAGCCGCTGTTCCCGAACGAGGAAAACCCCTTCCCCTGGATGAGCGAGATGATCGACCTGAAGAAGGAACGCAATTTCTTCGAAACCCGGGTCATCGAGTACCAGTCGGGCGGCGCGCTGTCCTGGGACTGAGCCCAGCCCCCGCCTTCATCCATGCGGCCTTTTTTTGCAAACTCCGCGACCCTGGGCCCTGGGCCCGAGCGCGGGCTTTGTGTCCCCATTCAACCCTTTGGGCTCACCGGCGAGATGCATCCGCCCGAGCCCAGGGCGCTGAATCGCTTGCCCTGCAACGTCTGCGGTCAAGCGCTCTTTGCAACTTGATCAAGGAGAACAACATGGCAACTGCGAAAAAGGCCGCTCCGGCCAAGAAAGCGGCGGCGCCGGCGAAGAAAGCCGCCGCACCCGCCAAGAAGGCGGCTCCGGTAGCGGAAGCCGCTGCCCCCGCGAAGAAGGCGGCTGCGGCCAAGCCCGTGGCTGCCGCACCGGCCAAAAAGGCCGCGCCGGCCAAGAAAGCCGCTGCACCCGCCAAGGCCGCCGCCCCGGCAAAAGCAGCGGCACCGGCGAAAAAGGCCGCTCCGGCCAAAAAAGCCGCTGCGCCGGTGAAGGCCGCTGCACCGGCGAAAAAAGCCGCTGCGGCCAAGCCCGTGGCTGCCGCACCCGCCAAAAAGGCCGCGCCGGCCAAGAAAGCCGCTGCACCCGCCAAGGCCGCCGCCCCAGCGAAAACCGCTGCTCCCAAGGCCGCTGCACCCGCCAAGAAAGCGGCACCGGCCAAGAAGGCCGCAGCTGCCGCCAAACCAGCCACCCCGGTGAAAGCCGCCGCCCCCAAGGCCGCTGCGGCCAAGAAAGCGCCGGCCAAAAAGGCCGCCGCCCCGGCACCCGCCGCGCAAACCAAACTGACGCCGCAGGCCGCCTGGCCCTTCCCCACCGGGAAAAAGCCCTGAGCCTGTGCCGGGGTCAACCACCCCGGACAGCACAGACACCGCGCACCCGCCGCCCCACCCGGGCGAGCGGGTGTTTTCTTAGGCGTCGGCGCCGAGCTGGAAGCGGTAGTTCTGGCCGCCCCGGTGGGCGATTTTTTCGGCGCCCATGCGGTTGCCCAACGCCGCGCAACGCGCGAGCGCCCAACCTTGCGACAAGCCGAACAGTAGCGCCGCGCGGAAGGCGTCGCCGCAACCCGTGGGGTCCACCACGGCGGTGGCCGGCACGCCAGGCACCCGGGTGCACACACCGGCCTGCCACACGTCGCAGCCCTGGTCGGCCAGTGTCACCACCAGACCGCGCAGCCGCTGCGACAGCGCGGCCAGGTCCAGCCCGGTGCGGTCGCACAGCAGGCGCGCCTCGTAATCGTTCAACGCGGCCCAGTCGGCCAGTTCCACGAAGCGCAGCAGTTCCTCACCGTTGAACATGGGCAAGCCCTGGCCGGGGTCGAACACGAACGGGATGCCAGCGGCGTGGAACTGCTCGGCGTGCTGCAGCATGGCGTCACGACCGTCCGGCGAGACGATGCCCAGGGTGGCACCACTGTCGGCCCCGATGGGGTTGTGGTGCGCCAGCGCCATCGCGCCCGGGTGGAAGGCGGTGATCTGGTTGTTGTCGCGGTCGGTCATGATCATGGCCTGCGCGGTGTACTGCTCGCTGGCCAGCTGCACATGGCGGGTGTCCACGCCCAGGGCCTGCAAGCGGTCGAGGTAGTCTTGGCCGTCGTTGCCCAGGGTGGCCACCGGCCGCGCCTCGGCGCCCAGCTGGCGCAGCCCGTAGGCGATGTTGCCGGCGCAACCGCCAAACTCGCGCCGCAGACCAGGCACCAAAAAGGAAACGTTGAGGATGTGCAACTGGTCGGGCAGGATCTGCTCGGCGAAGCGGCCCTCGAAGGTCATGATGGTGTCAAAGGCGAGGGAGCCGCAGATCAGGATGGACATGCAACGGGGCTTTCTCGGGCCGGGGCCCGGGGTGGGGTCAGGGGTAAAACAGGATGGCGCGGTAGCCGGTCATGACCTGGGCTTCGGGACTGGCCAATTCCAGCTCGAACTGCACCGGCCATTCGGCACCGGGCGCCAGGGTGGTGCGGGGTTGCGGCCATTCCTCGGCGGGGATGACGCGGCGCACCAGCACCTGGTCGTGGATGTCGGTGAGGGTGAGCTCCAGCGCGGGCGCGGCCACTTCCATGGCGGCGGCGTTGCGCACCACGAGGTTGAAGGTGTAGCGGCCCGGCGCGCGGCGCAGCAGCACCGAGCTGTCGATGAGCACATTTTCCAGCTGGCGCGGTGGGGCCACTTCGCAGTCGAGCGGGGCGCACAGGGTGGTGAGGGCGGGCTCGGCCTGGGGCACGCGCGCGGCCAGGTCGTCGCGCCAGTGCAGGCTGGCCTGCAGGCCCAGCAACAGCAAGAGCACGGCCAGCACCACGGCCAGCGCCCAACGCACGCCGGGCCGGCGCCAGAGGGCGCGGCGCTGGGCCTGCTGGACGAAGCTGGGCTGGAAGTCGGGGCCGACCACGGCCGGGGCGGTTGCCGCGTCCGGCTCGGACACCGCGACGGGCGGCAGCACGACGCCGGCTTCGGGCGCCAGCTCGGGTTCTGGCTCGGGCTCGGGCTCTGGCCGCGGTTCCGGTTCGCTGGGCACATGCGGCCCGGCTTCGGGGGACGGCACCTGCGCGAGCCCAGGCTCCCACGGCGACAGCGCCGCAGGTTCGGGTTCAGCTTCAGGCCGGGGCGTGGGCTGCAGGACCGCGGCAGGTGCCAGTGGCGAGAGGGGCGGCGCCTGGTCAGGCGGTGGCGCCGCCGGCAGCGTCACCGGCTCGGCACCGGGCCACCAGGGCTGCAGGTCCAGGGTGGCGTCGAACACGTGCTGGCAATGGCCACAGCGCACCCAGCCCTCGGAAATCTTGAGCTGGTCGCTCACCACCTTGAACGCGGTGGCGCAGGCGGGACAGCGGGTGATGAAGCTCATACCGCGATTATTGCAGGCGCCCGACCCGGGACGCGGGCCGACCGACCGGGACCGACCACCCCGGCCGCGCTCAGGCCGGGCGCCGGGCGGTCATCAGGATCCAGCCGTCCTCGGTGTCGGCCACGTCCAGCGCCAACCAGGGGGCGTAGGCGGCCTTCAGTTCGTCGGCCTGGCGCGCCAGAATGCCGGCCAGCACCAGGTGCCCGCCGGCGGCCACGTGGTTGCACAGCAGCGGGGCCAGCACCTTGAGCGGCGTGGCCAGGATGTTGGCCAACACCACATCGAACGCACCCTGGGCCACGTCGGGCAGGCCGGCCTGCAGCGCCACGTGGTTGTTGGTGGCGTTGATGCGGGTGGACTCCACCGCCGCCGGGTCGATGTCCACGGCCACCAGGTCGGACGCGCCGAACTTGGCCGCACCGATGGCCAAGATGCCCGAGCCGCAACCGTAGTCCAGCACCCGCAGGCCCTGCAGCGAGCGTTGCGCGATCCAGCGCAAGCACATGCGGGTGGTGGGGTGGGTGCCGGTGCCGAAGGCCAGCCCTGGGTCGAGCCGGATGGTGGTCTGGGCCTCGGCCGGTGGCTCGTGCCAACTCGGCACGATCCAGAAGCTGGGGGTGATGTCCACCGGGGCGAACTGCGACTGGGTCAGGCGGACCCAGTCCTCGTCGGCCACTGGGCGGATGCCGACGATTTCGCAGTCGGCAAAAAAGGGCTGGGGCAGCAACAGGTCGGCGGCTTCGCGCGCCGCGGCCTGGGCCGGGAACAGCGCCACCACGCGGGAGCGCTGCCAGCCGGCCTTGGGCGCGGGCATGTCGGGTTCGCCGAACAGGGCCTGCTCGGCCGGGGTCTGGGCGTCGGCGTCCTCGACCGACACGCTCAAGGCGTCGAGTGCCTCCAGCGCGTCGCTCAGGTCTTCGATACAGGCCTCGGGCGCCAGCAACACCAGCTCGAACAGCCGGCCTTCGGCGGGGGTGTCAGCGCTCACGTTGGGCCAGCCAGGATTCGAGGTAGTGGATGTTGGTGCCGCCGGCCTCGAAGTTGGCGTCGACCATGATCTCGCGGTGCAGCGGCACGTTGGTCTTGATGCCTTCAATGGCCACCTCCGACAAGGCCGTGCGCATGCGCGCCAGCGCCTGTTCGCGGGTGTCGCCGTGGACGATGAGCTTGCCGATCATCGAGTCGTAGTTGGGCGGCACCATGTAGTTGGCGTACACGTGCGAGTCGACCCGCACGCCCGGCCCGCCCGGCATGTGCCAGGTGGTGACCCGGCCCGGCGACGGCGTGAACTTGTACGCGTCTTCGGCGTTGATGCGGCATTCGATGGCGTGGCCGCGCACCTGGACCTGGCGCTGGGTGAAGGGCAGTTTCTCGCCCGCGGCCACCGCGATCTGGGTGCGCACGATGTCGATGCCGGTGATGGCCTCGGTCACCGGGTGCTCCACCTGCACGCGGGTGTTCATCTCGATGAAGTAAAACTCGCCGTTTTCGTACAGGAACTCGAAGGTGCCGGCGCCGCGGTAGCCGATCTTTTTGCAGGCGGCGGCACAGCGTTCACCGATTTTCTCGATCAGGCGGCGCGGGATGCCCGGGGCCGGCGCTTCCTCGATCACCTTCTGGTGGCGGCGCTGCATGGAGCAGTCGCGCTCGAACAGGTAAACGGCGTTGCGGTGCTGGTCGGCCAGCACCTGGATTTCGATGTGCCGCGGGTTCTGGAGAAACTTCTCCATGTACACCTCGGGGTTGCCGAAGGCGGCACCGGCCTCGGCCTTGGTGGTCTGCACCGCGTGCAGCAGCGCCGCTTCGGTGTGCACCACCCGCATGCCGCGGCCACCGCCGCCGCCCGCGGCCTTGATGATGACCGGATAGCCAATGGCTTTGGCCGTGCGCTTGATGACGACGGGATCGTCGGGCAGCGCGCCCTCGGAGCCGGGCACGCAGGGCACGCCGGCGCGGATCATGGCCTGCTTGGCCGAGACCTTGTCGCCCATGATGCGGATCGACTCGGGCGTGGGGCCGATGAAGACGAAGCCGCTCTTTTCCACGCGCTCGGCGAAGTCGGCGTTTTCGCTCAGGAAGCCGTAACCGGGGTGGATGGCCTCGGCGTCGGTGACCTCGGCCGCCGAAATGATGGCCGGCATGCTGAGGTAGCTCTGCCCCGACGGGGCCGGACCGATGCAGACGGCCTCGTCGGCCAGCTTGACGTACTTGGCGTCGCGGTCGGCCTCGGAGTACACCACCACCGCCTGGATGCCCATTTCGCGGCAGGCGCGTTGCACCCGCAGCGCGATCTCGCCACGGTTGGCGATCAGGATTTTTTTGAACATGAGCGGACCGCCCTTTATTCGATGACGAACAACGGTTGTCCGTATTCGACGGCCTGGCCGTTTTCGACCAGAATCTGGGTCACGGTGCCGGACTTGTCGGCTTCGATTTCATTGAGGATCTTCATGGCTTCGACGATACAGATCGCCTCGCCTTCCTTGATCGACTGGCCCACCTCGACAAAGGCCTTGGCGCCCGGGCTGGAGGCACGGTAAAACGTGCCGACCATGGGCGACTTGACGATGTGGCCGGCGGGAGCGGCCGGCTCGGCCGGTGCCGCAGCCGGCGCAGCAGCGGCCACCGGGGCGGCCACGGTCACGGCCGGGGCGGCAGCGACCATGGTCACCGGCGCGGCAGCGGCCACCGGCGCGCTTTTGACGATGCGAACCTTGCCCTCGGCCTCGGTGATTTCGAGTTCGGATACATTCGACTCGGAGACGAGGTCGATCAGGGTCTTGAGCTTGCGCAAATCCATGTTTACTCCAGAATATGCATCTAAAATGCATCAAACTTTCCGCTTCGACGCGGAATTTGGACGGAATATACACGAAGACGCGCTGCACCGGCGCGGCTTTTTTGTGTTAGGAACGCCCCCACAGGGCGGTTTTCAAGGGGCATGAGCACCATGGTTGACGAAGAAGAAGGCGTCTCTACCATGGCCCTGCCCGGCCTGGCCCGGGCGCTGGTGGCCGCCGGCACGCTGCCCCAGCCCAAGGCCGAAGAACTCTACGCCAAGGCCCAGGCCAAGAAGGCCAGCTTCATTCACGAGATCATCGCCAGCGGCGCGGTGTCCTCGCGCGACCTGGCCCACACCATGTCGCAGGCCTTTGCCGCCCCACTGGTGGACCTGGACGCGGTGGACGTGCAGCGCCTGCCCAAAGGGGTGCTGGACGCCAAGACCTGCCAGCAGTTCCGCATTGTGGTGCTGAGCAAGCGCGGCAACCGCGTCACCGTGGCCACGGCCGACCCGTCCGACCACCAGGCGGCGGAAAAGATCAAGTTCGCCACCCAGCTGGCGGTGGATTGGGTGATTGCCGAGGTCGACAAGCTGGGCAAGCTGGTCGACAGCCAGACCGTGTCGGCCGGCGAAGCCATCGACCACATCGTCGGGGGCGACTTCGAGTTCGAGGAAGGCAGCATCGAAATGGCCTCGGCCGAGCCCACCGACAAGGTGGCGCA
>NZ_JAAQQT010000689.1:0-51083 GCF_011742065.1 Aquabacterium sp. A08 | reverse complement strand
CACCAGTACCGGGTGCGTTTCCGGATCGATGGCGAATTGCGCGAAATCGCTGCGCCGCCGGTGGCCATCAAGGACAAGCTGGCTTCTCGCATCAAAGTCATCTCAAAACTCGACATCTCCGAAAAGCGCATCCCGCAAGACGGGCGCATGAAGCTGAAGGTCGGCCCGGACAAGGTGATCGACTTCCGCATCAGCACCCTGCCCACGCTGTTCGGCGAGAAGATCGTGATCCGGATCTTGGACCCGAGCAGCGCGCAGATGGGCATTGAAGCGCTGGGTTACGAGCCCGAAGAGAAGGAAAAGCTGCTGGAAGCGATCCACCGGCCGTACGGCATGGTGCTGGTGACCGGCCCGACCGGTTCGGGCAAGACGGTGTCGCTCTACACCTGCCTGAACATCCTGAACCAGCCCGGGGTGAACATTTCCACGGCGGAAGACCCGTCGGAGATCAACCTGCCCGGGGTGAACCAGGTCAACGTCAACGAAAAGGCGGGGCTGACCTTCGCCTCGGCGCTCAAGGCCTTCCTGCGGCAGGACCCGGACATCATCATGGTGGGCGAGATCCGTGACCTGGAGACGGCGGACATCGCCATCAAGGCGGCGCAGACCGGGCACATGGTGCTGTCCACCCTGCACACCAACGACGCGCCGTCCACCCTGACGCGGATGCTGAACATGGGCATTGCGCCGTTCAACATCGCGTCCAGCGTGAACCTGATCACCGCGCAACGGCTGGCGCGGCGGCTGTGCAAGCAGTGCAAGGTGCCGATCGAGGACCTGCCGGACGTGGCCCTGCTGGAAGCGGGCTACCGGCCCGAGGATCTGGACGGCAGTTGGAAGCCTTACAAACCGGTGGGCTGCAGCGCCTGCAACAACGGCTACAAGGGCCGGGTGGGCATTTACCAGGTGATGCCGATCACCGAGGCGATGCAGCAAATCATCCTGCGCGGCGGCAGTGCGTTGGAAATTGCCAACCAGGCGCGGGCCGAAGGTGTACGCACCTTGCGCGAATCGGGGTTGCAAAAGGTTAAACTGGGTATCACGTCACTGGAGGAAGTGCTGGGCTGCACCAATGAATGACGGACGCGCGCCTCCGACACACACACCGACACCGCGGGGGAAACATGGCCACGGCTAGCAAAAGCGTCAAGGAATACGTGTTCGAGTGGGAGGGCAAGGACCGCAACGGCAAGACCGTGCGCGGGGAATTGCGCGCCGTGGGCGAAAACCAGGTCCAGGCCAGCCTGCGCCGCCAGGGCATCCTGGTGCAGAAGGTCAAGAAGCGCAAGATGGCCTCGGCCAAGCGCATCAAGCCCAAGGACATCGCCATCTTCACCCGCCAGTTGGCGACGATGATGAAGGCCGGTGTGCCGCTGTTGCAGGCCTTCGACATCGTGGGCCGGGGCAACCCCAACCCCAGCGTCACCAAGCTGCTCAACGACATCCGCACCGACGTGGAAACCGGCACCTCGCTGAGCGCTGCCTTCCGCAAGCACCCGCTGTACTTCAACGCGCTGTACTGCAACCTGGTGGAGGCCGGTGAGGCCGCGGGTATTCTGGAAGACCTGCTGGACCGCCTGGCCACCTACATGGAGAAGACCGAGGCGATCAAGAGCAAGGTCAAGTCCGCGCTGATGTACCCGACGGCAGTGATCGTGGTGGCGTTTGTGGTGGTGGCGGTGATCATGATCTTCGTGATCCCGGCGTTCAAGGAGGTGTTCTCGTCCTTTGGCGCCGACCTGCCCGCGCCCACGCTGGCGGTGATCGCGATGAGCGAATTCTTCGTCGCCTACTGGTGGCTGATTTTTGGCGGCCTGGGTGGCGGCATTTACTTCTTCCTGCAGGCCTGGAAGCGCAACGAGAAGGTGCAGCGCTTCATGGACCGGCTGCTGCTGAAGGTGCCGGTGTTTGGCGCGCTGGTGGAAAAGTCCACCGTGGCGCGCTGGACGCGCACCATGGCCACCATGTTCGCCGCCGGCGTGCCGCTGGTGGAGGCGCTGGACTCGGTGGGCGGGGCCTCGGGCAACTCGCTCTACGCCGACGCGACGGTGAAGATCCAGCAGGAGGTGTCCACCGGCACCAGCCTGACCATGGCCATGACCAACGCCAACATCTTCCCGTCGATGGTGATCCAGATGTGCGCCATCGGCGAGGAATCCGGCTCCATCGACCACATGCTGGGCAAGGCGGCCGATTTCTACGAAGCCGAAGTGGACGACATGGTGGCCGGCTTATCCAGCCTGATGGAGCCGATCATCATCGTGATCCTGGGCACGGTCATCGGCGGCATCGTGGTGTCGATGTACCTGCCCATCTTCAAGCTGGGGCAAGTGGTTTGAGCCCGACGACGGCCTTGCGCCTCGCCACCTGGAACGTCAACTCCCTGGGCGTGCGCCTGCCGCAGGTGCTGGACTGGCTGGCTGCGCAGGCCGCCGCCGACCAGCCGGTGGACGTGCTGGCGCTGCAGGAACTCAAGCTGACCGACGACAAATTCCCGGCCGAGGCGCTGGCCCAGGCCGGCTACCACGCGGTCTGGTTCGGCCAGAAAACCTACAACGGCGTGGCCCTGTTGTCGCGCACACCGGGCCGCGACGTGGTGAAGAACATCCCCGGCTTTGCCGACGAGCAGTCGCGGGTCATCGCCGCCACCTACGGCGAAGGCGCGGCCGCGGTGCGCGTGATCGGCGCCTACTTCCCCAACGGCCAGGCCCCCGGCAGCGACAAGTTCGCCTACAAGATGCGCTGGCTGGAGGCCTTGCGTGCCTGGGTCGCCGACGAACTGGCCCGCCACCCCCAGCTGGCGCTGGTGGGCGACTACAACATCACCTTCGACGACGCCGACGTCTGGGACCCGGACGGCCTGCGCGACACCATCCACTGCACCACCGAGGAACGCGCGCACCTGCAGGCCCTCATCGGCCTGGGCCTGCACGACGCGCACCGGCTGTTCCCGCAGGTGCCCAAAAGCTACAGCTGGTGGGACTACCGCATGCTGGGCTTTCAGAAAAACCGCGGCCTGCGCATCGACCACATCCTGGTCAGCGACGCGCTCAAGGCGCGTGCCACGGCTTGCACCATCGACCGCGCGCCGCGCAAGCTCAAGCAGCCCAGCGACCACGCCCCGGTGGTGCTGACGCTGGACTGAAGCGCCCGCCCGGCGACCCGCCTGTTCGGCCGGGTGGCGCGGGGCTCACTCCAGGTGCAGTTCCTGGATCTTGCGGGTGATGGTGTTGCGGCCGATGCCCAGCTTCTGGGCGGCCTCGATGCGCCGGCCCCGGGTGGCCTGCAGCGCGGTCTGGATCAGCCGCGACTCGAAGCGGCGGCTCAGCACGTCCCACACGTCTTCCCGGCCGTCCGACAACAGGGCCAGCGCCTCTTGCTGCAGCCCGCTTTCCCAGCCGGCCTCGGGCGACACGGCCACCGCCGCCGGGGCGGCGAGCGGCGCGGCCACCGGCAGCGAAACGTGCAGGGGTGCAGCAGCGGGGTGCGCCGCCTGGGCCGTGGCCACAGCGGTCGCGGCCGGTGGCTCGGCGCCCGTCGCGGCCGCCCCCACGGCGCCGGCCGGCAGGGCCCCCAGCACCTCGGGGGGCAGGTCTTTCACGTCGATCAACTGCGCCGGCGCCATCACGGTGAGCCAGTGGCAGATGTTTTCCAGCTGGCGCACGTTGCCGGGGAAGTCGAAACCGCACAGCACCTGCAGCGCGGCGTCGGAAATCCGCTTGGGCTCCACGTCCAACTGCTTGGCGCTGACCTGCAAGAAAAACCGCGTCAGCACCGGCACGTCCTCGCGCCGTTCGCGCAGCGCCGGCAACCGCAGCCGGATGACGTTGAGGCGGTGGAACAAATCCTCGCGGAAACCGCCTTCCTTGACCTGCTGCTCCAGGTTCTGGTGGGTGGCGGCCACCACCCGCACGTTGGCCTTGACCGCGCTGTGCCCACCGACGCGGTAGAAATGCCCGTCGCTCAGCACCCGCAGCAGACGGGTCTGCAGGTCGAACGGCATGTCGCCGATTTCGTCGAGGAACAGGGTGCCGCCCTCGGCCTGCTCGAAGCGGCCGCGGCGCATGGTCTGCGCGCCGGTGAAGGCGCCGCGTTCGTGGCCGAACAGCTCGCTCTCCAACAGGTCTTTGGGAATGGCCGCGGTGTTGATGGCCACGAACGGCCCCTTGGCGCGCGGCGAGTGCTTGTGCAGCGCGCGCGCCACCAGCTCCTTGCCAGAACCGCTCTCGCCGGTGATCAGCACCGTCACGTTGCTCTGGCTCAGCCGGCCGATGGCGCGGAACACGTCCTGCATCGCCGGGGCCTGGCCCAGCATCTCGGGCGCGGCGCTGAGGCGCTCCTCGGCCACCTCCTCGCGCTGGCTTTCCTCCACCGCGCGGCGGATCAGCTCCACCGCCTTGGGCAGGTCGAAGGGTTTGGGCAGGTACTCGAAAGCGCCGCCCTGAAAGGCCGACACCGCGCTGTCGAGGTCGGAAAACGCGGTCATGATGATGACCGGCAGGCCGGGCATCTGCTTTTTCACCTTGTCCAGCAGCTCCAGGCCGGAACCGCCGGGCATGCGGATGTCGCTGACCAGGATTTGCGGGCCCTCGTCGTCCGCGTCGGCCAGGGCGTCGAGCACCTCGCGCGGGCTGGTGAAACTGCGGGTGGGCAGGCTTTCGCGCAGCAGGGCTTTCTCGAGAACAAACCGGATGGATTGGTCGTCGTCCACGATCCAGATGGGTTTCATGCGCGCATTCCTGTACTTGTCATCGGTCCCCCTGCCCCTTGTTCGTGTCTGTGGCGTCACCTCGGGCTCGACTGGCCACCGGTTTCAAGGCAGGGGGATCAACAACTTGAAATCGGTGCGGCCCGGCTCGCTGTCGCACTCGATCAGGCCGTGGTGCTGCTGCACAAAGGTTTGTGCCAGTGTCAGCCCCAGGCCAGAACCGCCGTCGCGCCCCGACACCAGCGGGTAGAAGATGCGGTCCTTGATCTCGTCGGGCACGCCGGGCCCGTTGTCGATCACATGCAATTCCAGTGCCAGCCGGTAGCGGCGCTTGCCGAAAGTCACCTGGCGCTGCACCCGGCTGCGGAACACCAGCTCGGCGTCGCCCGCGGCGATGCGGTCCTTGAGCGCGTGCGCCGCGTTGTGGGCGATGTTGAGCACCGCCTGGATCAGCTGCTCGCGGTCGCCGCGGAACTCGGGAATGGAGATGTCGTAGTCGCGCACCACCTTCAGGCCGCGCGGGAATTCGGCCAGGATGAGGGCGCGCACCCGTTCGCACACCTCGTGGATGTTGACGTCGCCCACCACCTGGGCCCGGCGGTGCGGCGCCAGCAGCCGGTCCACCAGGGTCTGCAGGCGGTCGGCCTCGTGGATGATGACCTGGGTGTACTCCACCAGTTCGCGCGAGTCCAGCTCCATCTGCAGCAGTTGCGCCGCGCCGCGGATGCCGCCCAGCGGGTTCTTGATTTCGTGCGCCAGGTTGCGGATCAGCTCCTTGTTGGCCTGGGCCTGGTCGATCAGGCGCTCCTCGCGCTCCTGCCGCGCCTGCTGCTCCAGCGGCAGCAGTTCCACCACCAGCTCACCGGGCACGTCGCTCTGCGCCAGCACCACGTGCACCGACAGCGGCTCGTGGTTCAGGCGCTTGAGGTGGGCGTCGTAGCGGATGACGGCATATTCGTTCTCGCTGGCGCCCTGCAGCGCGTTCTGCAGCAGCTCGGGGGCGGTGAACCAGTCGGTCAGCGGCACCCCGGTGATGCTGCGCCGCGACAGGCCAATGGCGTCTTCCAGCGCGTTGTTGACGAACTGCACGTGGCCGGCCGGGTCGACCACCGCCACCAGGGTGGCCAGCATGTCCAGCGCCTGGAAGCGCTGAGACAAGGCCGGTTTGGTCTTGCGCGGGGCGGCCCGGGTCATCGCGCCGCCGGGGCCAACCGGCCCAGTTCGCGCTGGATGCCGGCGACATCGCTCTCGGCCCGCTCCAGCCGGGCCTTCAGGTCGGCCACCCGCTCCTGGTAGCGCTGCGGGTTGCTGCGCTCGCTGGCCAGGCGCTCCGGCTGGCCGCTGTTGTACTCCTCGCGCAGGTCGCTCAGGCGTTCCTCGGCGCGGCGCAGTTCGGTGGTCAGGATCTGCCGGGCGTCGCTGTCGCGGGCGCGCTGCTCGCTGCTGTCCACCCGCTCGCCCGGGCTGCGGGCGGCGTTCGCTTTGGCCGGCGCGGCGCCGGGGCGGGCCTCCGCCGCCGGACTGCCGGCAGCGGCCGGGCGCGTGCCTTCGACGATGGTGAGGTTGCCCCCCTCCACCAGCCGGCAACCGCGCGCCTGGGCGTTGCCCGGGTTGTTGGTGTATTCGTTGCCGCAGCGGTAAATCGGCGACTGGGCCAGGGCCGGCCCAGCCCCCCACAGCAGCAGGCCCGCCGTCACAGCGAGCAATCGGGTACGGGTCACAGTCATGGATGGGTCTGCACAGCGGGTTACGGGCGCCACGCGCCCACACAGCTCAGGGATTTCCAGTATCGCCGAAAAGTGCCCGGGCGCCCGCCGTGGGCGGCCCACAACGCAAAAGGGACGGCTTGCGCCGTCCCTTCAGGGCCTGTGCCGGGCGAACCCGATCAGAGGCTGAAGTACATGTCGAACTCGCAGGGCGACACTTCGACGCGGCTGCGGGTCACGTCCTGCATCTTCAGTTCGATGTAGGCGTCGATCATGGAGTCGGTGAACACGCCGCCCTTGGTCAGGAAGGCGCGGTCCTTGTCCAGGTGCTCCAGCGCCTGGTCCAGGCTGTGGCACACGGTCGGCACCAGCTTGTCTTCTTCCGGCGGCAGGTGGTACAGGTCTTTGGTGGCGGCTTCGCCCGGGTGGATCTTGTTTTCCACGCCGTCCAGACCGGCCATCAGCAGCGCGGCAAAACCCAGGTAGGGGTTCATCATGGGATCGGGGAAGCGGGCTTCCACGCGACGGCCCTTGGGGTTGGCCACGTAGGGGATGCGGATCGAGGCCGAGCGGTTCTTGGCCGAGTAGGCCAGCTTCACCGGGGCTTCGAAGTGCGGCACCAGGCGCTTGTAGCTGTTGGTGGTCGGGTTGGTGATGGCGTTCAGGGCACGGGCGTGCTTGATGATGCCGCCGATGTAGTACAGGGCGAAGTCGCTCAGACCGGCGTAGCCGTCACCGGCGAACAGGTTCTTGCCGTCTTTCCAGACCGACTGGTGCACGTGCATGCCGGAACCGTTGTCGCCGTGGTAGGGCTTGGGCATGAAGGTGGCGGTCTTGCCGTAGCTGTTGGCCACGTTCTGGATCACGTACTTCTGCAGCACGGTCCAGTCGGCACGCTCCACCAGGGTGGAGAACTTGGTGCCGATTTCGTTCTGACCCGCGCCGGCCACTTCGTGGTGGAACACCTCGACCGGGATGCCCAGGGATTCGAGGATCAGCGACATTTCGGCGCGCATGTCCTGGGTGCTGTCCACCGGGGGCACGGGGAAGTAGCCGCCCTTGGTGGTGGGACGGTGACCGCGGTTGCCGCCTTCGAGCTTGGCGCCGGTGTTCCAGGGGGCTTCGTACTCTTCGATCTGGTAGAAGCTGCGGCCGGGCTCGGTGCTCCAGCGGACTTCGTCGAAGATGAAGAATTCGGGTTCCGGACCGAAGAAGGCGGTGTCGCCCAGGCCGGAGGACTTCAGGTAGGCTTCGGCGCGCTTGGCGATGGAGCGCGGGTCGCGGTCGTAGGACTTGCCGTCGGCCGGCTCCAGCACGTCGCAGTTCAGGATCAGCGTGGTTTCCTCGAAGAACGGGTCGATGTTGGCCGTGTTCGGGTCGGGGATCAGCTGCATGTCGGAGGCTTCGATGCCCTTCCAGCCGGCGATCGAGGAACCGTCAAACGCGTGACCGGAGACGAACTTGTCTTCGTCGAAGTGGGACACGGGCACGGTGGTGTGGTGCTGTTTGCCACGGGTGTCGGTGAAGCGGAAATCGACGAACTTGACGTCGTTCTCTTGCACCATCTTCATCACGTCTGCGACGGTCTTGGCCATCAGATATCTCCTGGTCAGGAAAGGACAATAAAACTGGACTGTTCCGGGTCAGCAGGAACCATGCCAACCCACCCCCCTCAGGGGCGGGGCCGGGCCCCACCGAAGAAGCACTTTTTTGGTGCATTCAATCACATTTTTGGTGCAAACTTCAACGCACCATTTCGGGACCGAGCCGGGCGCTGTGGGCCTGCAGGCCCATCAGCAGCGCGGCGTAGGCCACGTCCACCAGTGTAGCCGCACCCTTGACGCCGAGCTCGATGTGGCGGCCGTAGGTGGGGTGGTCCACGCTGGGCAGGCTGAACACCTTGATGCCGGGGTGGTCGGCCTCGATCTGCTCCATGAGCGGCGTGAGGGTGGCCTCCAGGGCACCAAAAACGATCACCGAGCGCTCGCGCTGCGGCACCCGCCCGGGCCGCCCGGCGTGGTCGCGGTCGAGCACGGCGGCGATCATGGGCCAGGCCATGACCGGGAAGCCGGGCACGAAATGCACCTCGCCACCGCCAGGGCCCAGGCAGCTGAAGCCCGGGATCTTGTTGTAGGGGTTGGGCAGGATGCGCGCGCCCACCGGGAACACGCCCATGTTGAGCCGGTGCACGTTGTCGGGTCGGTCCGGGTCGAAGGTTTCGCCCTGCTCGCGCGCGACGTCGCGCATGCGTTCTTCGATCAGCGCCCGGGCCTCGGGGTGCAGGGCCAGCGCCACGCCCAGCGCGGCGGCGGCGCACTGGCGGGTGTGGTCGTCGGGCGTGGCGCCAATGCCGCCGCAGGAAAACACCACCTGGTCGCTGGCGAAGGCGTCGCGCAGGGCGGCGGTGATGGCGGGGCGGTCGTCGCCAACGTAACGCGCCCAGGACAGCGCCAGGCCGCGCTCGCCCAGCAGTTCGATGACCTTGGGCAGGTGCTTGTCCTGGCGTTTGCCGGAGAGGATTTCGTCGCCGATGATGATCAGGCCGAAGCCGGGCATGGGGGAGTCGGTGGTCATGGGGGGTCAGGGCAGTTCGCGGGCCTGCACGTCGATCACCTCGCCAGCCGGTGGGCGGGCCGGGGTGGGTGCGGGTGGGGGTCCGGGGGGCAAGGCGTCTTCGGGCGCGGGGCCGGCCGGCGGCGGCGCGCGGCGGGCGGCCTCCAGCGCGGCCAGCAGGTAGTGGGCGAACCAGAGCGAGGCGAAAGCGAACACCAGCGCGTAGATCCAGATGGCCAGCGGCACCAGCAGCGGCGCCAGGGCAATGAACATGGCGCCCGAGGCCCACAGCAGCGTGGGCGCCGCGCCCAGGTAGCCCGACAGCACACCCATGGCCAGCAAAGGCACGCGGTGCTGCTGCAGCAAGGCGCTGCGTTCGGCGGCGCTGGCGTGTTCGGCCAGGGCGTCGAAGGCGAAGACGCGGTAGGTCAGCCAGCCCCAAATGAGGGGCGGCAGCACCAGCACCAGGGGCGGCACCAGCCAGAACGGCAGCGACAGCAGCAGCGCGCCCAGGGCCAGCAGCGTGGACCAGAGCGACCAGGCCACGCTGCCCAGCAGCGAGCCGCCGCGGCGGCGCTCCAGCGCGGGAAAGCGCCGCTGCGCCACCAGATCGACCATGGCCGGCGTCATGAACAGGGCCACCAGCAGCAGCGCCATCACCACGATCAGCGGCGTGGCCAGCACCAGCACCACCAGCGGCGCGAACACGCCGCGCAGGCTGCCGATGCCGGCCGACTCCAGCCAGTTCAGGGCGAAGGAGACCAGTTCCCAGGTCTCCAGCCAGACCATCACCGCGGCAATCGCTGGATCCCAGAAAAAGTAGCCCAGGGCGAAGGACGCCGCCACCATCAGCAGCAGGGGCAGGACGGACAGGGCGATGACGCGCGGGTGCAGGCAATAGGCCACCGAGCGCCAGAATGAACCGAGCAACAATTGCATGGCGCCTAGGATACAGGCAAGCCCGGACCGGCCCGTTACGATGCGGCCATGACCGCGACACCCCCTGTCCCTTCGCCCTCGGCGGCCCCGACCGTGCAGGTCCACGGCGTGGCCCTGGAGCTGCGCCACCTGCCGGCCACGCGCCCCGGACGGGCGCCGCTGCTGTTCCTGCACGAAGGGCTGGGGTCGGTGGCCTTGTGGCAACAAAGGGGGCGCGACTGGCCGGCCGAACTCTGCGCCGCCACCGGCCGGGCCGGCTGGGTCTATTCGCGCCGGGGCTACGGCCAGTCCGACCCGATCGCCGACGTGCGCGGCGCGGGCCGCCACGGCCCCGACTACATGCACCGCGAAGCCTGGGACACCCTGCCCGCACTGCTGCAAGCCTGTGGGGTGGCACGGCCGGTGCTGGTCGGCCACTCGGACGGGGCCACTGTGGCGCTGCTGCACGCCAGCCGCCACCCGGTGACGGCCTGCGTGGCCCTGGCACCGCACGTGTTCGTGGAAGACGTGGCGCTGCGCGCCATCGAACAGGCGCGCCAGGCCTACCTGCACGGCGGCCTGCGCGAGCGGCTGGCGCGCCACCACCGGGACGTGGACAGCGCCTTCTGGCAGTGGAACGACGTGTGGTTGTCGCCGGCCTTCCGCGCTTTCGACATCCGCCGCGACTGCGCGGCCATCGCCGCGCCGCTGCTGCTGGTGCAGGGCGAGGACGACGAATACGGCACCCTGGCGCAGTTGGACGAAATCGAACGGGCCGCGCCCCACACCGTGCGGCAGGTGCTGGCGGCCTGCGGCCACAGCCCGCACCGCGACCAGCCCGACGCGCTGACGCGGGCCGTCGCCGGTTTTCTGGCGCCGCTGCCCTGAGCGGGTGCGGCCTCAGGCCTTGGGTCGCGCGGCGGTCAGGCCCGCCACCTCGGCGGCGCTGAGCCAGCGCCACTGGCCGGGCGCCAGGTCGGGTGGCAGCACCAGGTCGCCGACCTGGCTGCGGTGCAGGGCCTCCACCCGGTTGCTGACCGCGGCCACCATGCGTTTGACCTGGTGGTATTTGCCTTCGGTCAGCGTCAGGCGCAGGCCGTGCGTGCCGACGGCCTCGCAGGCCGACGCGCGCACCGGCTTGGGGTCGTCGTCCAGCACCACGCCGGCCAACAGCCGCTCCACCTGCTGCGGGGTGACCGGGTGCTTGCAGGTGGCCTCGTACACCTTGGGCACGTGGTGCTTGGGCGAGGACAGGCGGTGGATGAACTTGCCGTCGTCGGACAGCAGCAGCAGGCCGGTGGTGTCCTGGTCGAGTCGGCCCACGGCCTGCACCCCACTGGCCGCGCCCGACGGCCGCGAGCGCAGGGGGCTGGGCAGCAGCGTGTAGATGCTGGGCCAGGCGCCGGGCTTTTGCGAGCATTCGTGGCCGGTGGGCTTGTGCAGCATCAGGTAGGCATGGGCCTGGTAAACCCAGCGCTCGCCCTGCACATGGAACACCAGGCCCTCGGGGTCCACGTCTTCGGTCGGGTCGCCCACCGGGCGCGGTGGGTCGCCCAGGGTGACGCGGCCCTGCTGCACCAGGCCGCAACAGACGCGGCGGGTGCCAAAGCCTTGGCTGTAAAGCATGTCCTGCAATTGCATGGCCGCGAGCATACCGCCAAAGCCCGGGGGCGCCGCGGGGCAGGGGCGGCGCTGACACGAAAGTGCCGTGCCGATCGGCGACAATTTCGGGTTGCATGCGGCGCGCATGCCCCCTTACCCCGCCCATGAAACACCGCCTGAAACGCCTTCTGCCCACCCGCGACAGCCTGCTGCAGCACCGCTGGCTGGGCTGGCTGGGGCCGCGCCTGCAACACCCGCGCCTGTGGCACATGAGCCGCAAGGGCATCGCGCTGGGCCTGGCCCTGGGCATGTTTTTCGGCCTGCTGATTCCGGTGGCGCAGATCCCGTTTTCGGCCACGCTGGCGGTGCTGCTGCGCGCCAACCTGCCGGTGGCGGTGGCCAGCACGCTGGTGACCAACCCGGTGACCTTCGGGCCGGTGTACTACGGCGCCTACAAGCTGGGCAAGCTGGTGCTGCTGGAAGACCACCCCAGCCAAGAGGAGCTGCAAGGCCTGCTGGAGCAGCACGCGGCACACCAGGCCCAGGAAGCCGAAGCAGGTTTTTGGGCCGGCTTGCAGCACGCCCTGGGGCAGCTGGGTCAGGTGGGCAAACCGCTGGTGGTCGGTCTGGCCATCGTGGCCAGCTGCACCGGGGTGGCGGTGTACTTTTTGGTCAACCTGCTGTGGACGCTGAAGGTGCGCTGGTCGCGCCGTCGGCGCCTGCAGCGCCGTCCCGGCGCGCGCTGAGTCAGACCAGCGCGGCCTGCTTCCAGGCGGCCTGGGCCGCGTCGCCGTCGCCGCGCTCTTCGGCCAAGCGGGCCAGGCTGCGCCAGGTGCGGCGGCGCAGTTCGGCGTCCTGCAGGCCGCGGCTGGCCTGCTCCAGCAAGAAGGTGGCCTTGCCCCACAGCCGCTGCTGCAAAAAGACTTGGCCCGCCAGGTACTGCAAGCCGGCGTCGTCAGGGCGGGCGCGCTGGGCCTCTTCCACCCGGGCCAGCCACTGGGCGTCCAGCCGGGGCAGGGCCGATTCCAGCAGCACGATCCAGCGGCGGCGCTTGCCGTCCGACAGGCCGTCGTAGCCCTTCCAGACGCTGACCAGGGCGTCCTGCACCAGGCGCTGCACGGCGGGCGGCCAGGGCTCGCCGTCGCGCGTGGCAGAGCCGGCCAGGGCCTGCCAGCGCTCCAGCATGGCCAGGGCCAGGTCGGGGTGGTGGCGTTCGGCGCTGTCCAGCCCCTGCCACAGGCGCTGCAGCTGGGTGGCGTCGTGGGTGTCACGCAGGGCGTCGAGCAGCAGGCCGCGCAGCACGCTGTCGGCCGCGTCGCGGGTGAAGGCGCGGTGTTTGGCCAGCAGGCGCACCATGTCGATGGCGCCGTCGGTGTCGTGGCGCAACTGCGCCAGCCGGAGCTTGAGACGCACCGCCTGGATGCGCCGCGCCACGCCCTGGGGCAGGTCGGCCAGCCAGCGCTGGGCGGCGCCGGCGTCGCGCGCCTCCAGCGCCCAGGCGGCGGCGCGCAGCAGGGCGCCTTCGCGGGCCGGGCCGGCCTCGGGCGGCTGACCGGGAGCCACGGCAGCGGCCAGGGCGCGGTCGCGCCGGTCGTGGCTGCCGAGCGCGTGGGCGGCTTCGGCCGTCAGCAGGTGGGCCAGCACCTCCAACTGGGCGCGGTGGATCACGCCCTGCGGCGGCAAGCTGGCCAGCAGCTCGGTGGCCTGCTGGGCCGCGCTCTGGGCCCGCACAAAGCGGCCCGACAGCTGGTAGGCCAGCGCATCGAGCACCTGGGCGTAGACCGCCCGCTCCATCTGGCTGGCGCGCCAGCGCTGGGCCTGTTCGGGCAGGCTGCGCAGCAGGGCCAGCCCGCGCAGGGCCAGGTACAGCAGCACGAAGCTGCCCACCAGCGCGAACAGCACCAGGTTGAAGGACAGGTCGATGCGGTAGGGGTGCCAGAACAGGGTGACGGTGGCGTGGTTGTCGCCGACCAGCAAGGCCAGGGCCACCGCCAGGGCGGCGATGAAGAGGAACCAGAACACGCTTTTCATGCCGACAGCTCCGGGGTCAGCGGCCGCTGGCGGCCACGGCCAGGGCGGCCAGGGTATCGTCGGGCCGGGGCAGCGCTTCCTGGCGCAGGTCCTGCTGCAAGCGGGTGAGGGTCTGCAGGGTCAGGCGGGTGGCGGCGGCTTCGGTGTCGAAATAACGCTCCACCAGGCGCTGGGTGGTCTGCACGTCGGCCTGGGCGGTGTCGAACTGGCGCGCCAGCAGGCCCAGGCGGGCGTTGAGCAGCAGCAACTTGAGGTTTTCGCGCAGGTAGTAAGACTGCTCGGGCGCCAGCAGGGCAGCTTCGGGCTGGTCGATGCGGCTGACGCGCACCAGGTCGGCGGTGCCCTGGCGCAGCTGCGCCCACCAGCGCGCCGCGGTCTGGCTGCGCCAGGCGTTGAAGCGGGCCCAGGCCTGGTCGAAACCGGAAGGGGTGGTTTCCGGCGACGCGGCGGCGGGCTCGGCCGGTGCCTGGGCAGGGTCGCCCGGGGGCGCAGTCAGGGGCTTGGCCGTGGCTGGGGTGTCGGTGGCTTGGACGGGGGTCGTGTCGGCTGAAGACGGTGGCCCGGCTTGGGCGGCAGCAGGGGTGCCCGCAACGGCAGCGGGGGCCGGGAGGCCGCCCACCGCGTTGCGCAGCGGCAGTTCGTCAAGACCGCGCACCAGTTCGTCCAACCGGCTGGCCAGGGCGGGCACGTCCACCAGCGCGGCGGCGCGGATGCGCTCCACGTCGCGGGCGATGGCGCGCTGCACCGGGTTCAGCCGGGGCTGGGCGGCGCGTTCGATGCGCTGCTCGGCGCCCTGCAGGGCGGAAATCAGCGGCTGGGCGCTGCCGGTCAGCTGGCTTTGCTGCAAGGCCAGGCGCACCGCGGCCTCCAGGTCTTGCACCAGGCTGTCGTCGCGCGAGCGGGAGACGCTCAGCATCAGCTCCTCGAGCTGGCTGCGCTGCAGGGTCACCTCCGACAGGCGCAACTCGGCCACGCCGAGCCGGGCCTGCAGTTCCTTGGCCTGGGCCTCGGCCTGGGCGGCCAGGGCGCGGGCCGAAGCGGCCTCGGCCAGGGTGTCGGTGCTGCGGCGGGCCAGGGCTTCTTCGGTTTTGCCCAGGCGCTGCCAGAGCAAGCCGGACGCACCCAGCGCAGCGGCGGCCAGCACCAGCGCCAGCCAGAGCGGCAGCGTGGAGGGCCGACCCGGGGCCGGCGCGGCCATGGCGGCGCCCGCCAGGGGGCTGGGGGCCGCGGCGGGGCCGGCGGGTGGCGGGGGGGTGTCGTCGGGGTAAGACATGGTCAATGCAGCGATTCTAGGGTGCGCAACACATCGGGCAAAGCCGGGCGCGTTTCCAGCACACGGCCCCAGCCCTGGGCGCGCGCGGTCTGGGCGATGCGCGGGTGGGTGGCCAGGGCACGGGCGGCGGCCCAGTCCTGGCCGGGCAGCAGCGCGGCCAGGTGCGCCAGCGCCTCGGAGCTGCTGAACAGCCACCAGGCCCCAGCGGCGGTCCAGGCGCGCGCCTGGGCGGCGTTGGCGGAGGTCCAGACCGGTGCGCGGCGCTGGTAGGCCACGCAGCGGCCGACCTGGCCGCCGGCGGCGGCGCACTGGCGGGCCAGCCAGTCGCGGCCGGCGTGGCCGTCGCCCGAAACGCCGTGCACGATCAACAGCCGGTGGCCGGGCCGCACCTGCGGCGCCACCCGCGCCCACAGCGCTTCGGAGTCGAACTGCGCGGCATCGGGCGGGGGCTGGTCGATCTGGCCGAGCGGCACGCCGGCCAGGCGCAGGGCCCGGGCGGTGCCGGGGCCGGGGGCCCAGCAGCGGGCGGTGACGGCCGCCGCGGCCGGTCCGGGCGCCGACCAAAAACGGTCCACCGCCTGGGCGCTGACGAACATCAACGCGTCGAAAGCGTTGGTCTGGCGGCGGATGTGGGCCAGGGCTTCGGCGTCGGGCGGACCGGCGATGTCGATCAGGGGCAAGGCATGGGCCTCGTGGCCGGCAGCGCCCAGCGCCTGCACCCAGGTGGCGGCCTCCCGCGCCGGGCGGGTGACGACCACCAGGCTCATGCCGCCGGGCCGGGCGCGCCGGCGGCCCGCAGCAGGGCGGCCGCATGGCTGCCCAGCGCCTCGGCCGCGGCCAAGGAATCGAGCGCGGCCTCGGCCTGCACCCGCACCACCGGGCGCTGGCCGTCGGGGTCGCCCCAGGCCGCGTCCAGCCGCAGGCACGGGACCGCGGCGGCGGGGTCGCCCTGCCAGGTGGCAAACGCCGCCAGCGGCATGGAGCAACTGCCACCCATGGCGCGCGAGACGGCGCGCTCGGCCGCCACCGCCCACCAGGTGGGCCGGTGGGCCAGCGGCGCCAGGGCCGCGGCCACCTCGGGGCGCTGCACCCGCACCTCAATGCCCAGGGCGCCCTGCCCGGCCGCCGGCAGCATCTCGTGCGGCTCGAAAATCTTGCGGATGCGTGCGGCCAGCCCCAACCGCTTCAGGCCGGCGGCGGCCAGCACGATGGCGTGGTACTGGCCCTCGTCCAGCTTGCGCAGGCGCGTGTCCAAGTTGCCGCGCAGCGGCTCGATGCGCACATCGCCACGGCCCAGGCGGTCCAGGGCCTCGCGCAGCAGCACCACGCGGCGCAGGCTGGAGGTGCCCACCACCGCGCCCGGCGGCAGCGCGGCCAGGTCGGCGCAGTGCGGCGACACCCAGGCGTCGCGCGGGTCCTCGCGCTCCATCACGCAGGCCAGGTCGAAGCCGGGGGGCAGCTCCATCGGCACGTCCTTGAGCGAATGCACCGCCAGGTCGGCCCGGCCCTCTTCCAGCGCCACTTCCAGCTCTTTCACGAACAGGCCCTTGCCACCGACCTTGCTCAGGGCACGGTCCAGGATCTGGTCGCCCTGGGTGGTCATGCCCAGCAGGCCGACACGGTGGCCCTGCGCCTGCAGCAGCGCCCGCACGTGCTCGGCCTGCCACAGGGCCAGGCGGCTCTCGCGGGTGGCGATCGTCAGGGACAAAGGCGAAACGGCGTCGGACACGGGCATACCCCCCTCAAAACAAAGACCGGCGATGCTAGCACGCGCCCCCGGCCAGCACCTCGCGCACCGCGGCCAGCTGCCGGCGCGAGACGGCCACCGGCTCGTCCACCCCGTCCAGCCGCAGCCACCAGCCGTCGGCGGCGTCGTGGGCGTCTTCGGGCAGGCCGGCAGGGCCGTGGCCGCGCTCCAGCGACCGGATGCGGTGGCGCGCCACCAGGGCGTTGCGGTGCACCCGCAGCCAGCGCGGGCCGTGCGCCTGTTCCAGCTCGTGCAGTGAGCCGTCGAAAATGTGGCTGCGCTGCGGCGTGCGCACCGTCACGTACTTGAGCTCGGCCTTGAGGTAGACGATGTCGTTCAGCGGCACGCGCTCGGTCCGGCCGCGGTCGTGGATGAGCAGGAAATCGGCCTCGGACGGCGCGCCGGGGGCGGCCGGGCGCTGCCCCAGCCAGCGCTGGGCCTTGTCCAGGGCCTGTTGCAAGCGCTCGGGCCGCACCGGCTTGGTCAGGTAGTCCACCGCCTCCACCTCGAACGCCTGCAGCGCGTGCTCGGCATGGGCGGTCACGAACACCACCGCCGGCGGCTGCGGCCGCTGGCGCAGCCGGCGCGCCAGCTCCAGCCCGTCCATGCCGGGCATGTGGATGTCGAGCAGCACCACGTCCCAGGCCTGGTGCTGCAACTGCTCCATGGCCTGCACCGCCTGCGCCGCTTCGCCGACGCTGGCGGCGGCCGGCCCCCCCACCGTGCCAAGGGCATGGCAGTCGGCCAGCAGGGCGCGCAGGCGCGCCCGGGCCAGCGGCTCGTCGTCCACGATCAACACCCGCAATGGCATGGCCCCACCTCCCTGTCGGTCAGGGCTGCCCGGCGCCGGCGCGGCGGCCGTGGGCGGCCCGATAAAATTGTCGCTTCCGCGCTTGCGCCCATTCTTTCAAAAAACGCCGCGCTTGTCTGCGCCCGGCCCGCACCACACCATGTCTGCCAACCAACTCGACACCAAATCCCAAGCCTGGTCCGCGCTCTTTTCCGAGCCCATGAGCGAGTTGGTCAAGCGCTACACCGCCAGCGTGTTTTTCGACCAACGCCTGTGGCAGGCCGACATCGCGGGCAGCCTGGCCCACGCCGACATGCTGGCCGCCCAAGGCATCATCGGTGCCGACGACCTGGCCGCCATCCAGCGCGGCATGGCGCAGATCACGCAGGAGATCGAAGCCGGCGCCTTCGAGTGGAAGCTGGACCTGGAAGACGTGCACCTGAACATTGAGGCGCGCCTGACCCAGCTGGTGGGCGACGCCGGCAAACGCCTGCACACCGGCCGCAGCCGCAACGACCAGGTGGCCACCGACGTGCGCCTGTGGCTGCGCGGCGAAATCGACGTGATCCGCGGCCTGCTGAGCGAATTGCAACGGGCGCTGGTGGACATTGCCGAACAGAACGTGGACGTGATTTTGCCGGGCTTCACCCACCTGCAGGTGGCCCAGCCGGTGAGCTTTGGCCACCACCTGCTGGCCTACGTGGAAATGTTCGCGCGCGACGCCGAACGCCTGGCCGACGTGCGCCGCCGCACCAACCGCCTGCCGCTGGGCAGCGCCGCGCTGGCCGGCACCACCTACCCGCTGGACCGCGCCCGTGTGGCGCGCACCCTGGGCATGGTCGATGAAGCCGGCGAGGCCCAGCTGTGCCAGAACAGCCTGGACGCCGTGAGCGACCGCGACTTCGCGATCGAATTCACCGCCGCCGCGTCGCTGACCATGGTGCACATCAGCCGCCTGAGCGAAGAGCTCATCATCTGGATGAGCCAAAACTTCGGCTTCATCCGAATCGCGGACCGTTTCACCACCGGCAGCTCCATCATGCCGCAGAAGAAGAACCCCGACGTGCCCGAACTGGCGCGCGGCAAGACCGGCCGGGTGGTGGGCCACCTGATGGGCCTGATCACCCTGATGAAAGGCCAGCCGCTGGCCTACAACAAGGACAACCAGGAAGACAAGGAACCGCTGTTCGACACGGTGGACACCCTGAAGGACACGCTGCGAATCTTCGCCGAGATGATCGGCGGGCAATTGAACCCGGCCACCGGTGAGAAGGAAGGCGGCATCACGGTGAACCGCGAGGCGATGGAGCAGGCGGCCCTGAAGGGCTACGCCACCGCCACCGACCTGGCCGACTACCTGGTGAAAAAGGGCGTGCCCTTCCGCGACGCGCACGAGACCGTGGCCCACGCGGTCAAGGCCGCCACCGGCCACGCCTGCGACCTGTCGGAGCTGCCGCTGAACGTGCTGCAAGGTTTCAACCGCCTGATTGAAAAAGACGTGTACGAGTGCCTGAGCCTGCGCGGCAGCCTGAACGCCCGCAACACCCTGGGCGGCACCGCGCCGGCCCAGGTGCGGGCACAAATTGCCCGCCACCGCGCCCGCCTGCAGGGCTGACCCGGCTTCAGGCCGGCAGGGCCGGCGCCAGCTCCACCCGGTTGCGGCCGCCGTGTTTGGCCTCGTAGAGCGCGGCGTCGGCCCGGTCCATGAAGCGGTTGAGGCTGAGTTCGCGCGGGTCGAACGCGGCCACGCCGAAGCTGGCGGTGTAGCGCAGCGTGTCGCCGTAGGCGTGCAGTTCGCTGCTGGCCACGGCCAGGCGCATGCGCTCGGCCACGCGCACCGCCTCGGTCACCTCGGTGTTGGGCAGCAGCACCACGAATTCCTCGCCACCCATGCGGCCGATCACGTCCACCTCGCGCACCTCCTGCGCGATGGTGTGGGCAAAACTGGCCAGCACCGAGTCGCCCATGGCGTGGCCGTAGGTGTCGTTCACGGTCTTGAAGTGGTCGAGGTCGATCATGATGAGCGACAGCGGCAGGCCGTAGCGCAGGGCGCGCTGCATCTCGGTTTCGGCCGACTCGGTGAAGGCGCGGCGGCTGGACACGCCGGTCAGCGGGTCGATGCGCGCGGCCATTTCGGCCGCCTCTTTCTGCCGGCGCAGTTCCTGCGTGGCCACCTGCACCTGGGCCCGCAGTTCCTCCTGGCTCAGCGCCACCCGCTCGGCCATGGCGTTGACGCCCAGGGCCAGCGGCTCCATCACGCCCGCGCCCTCGGCGTCGGCCCGGGCGCTCAGGTCGCCGCCGGCAATGCGTGCCACCACCGCGCTGACGTGGTTGAGCGGCGCGGTGACGCTGGAGGCGATGAAGCTGGCCACCACCGCCGCCAGCAGCAGCGCCAGCACGGTCACGGCCACCGCCCAGAGCAGCACGTCGTTCTTCTGGCGCTGCAGCGCGTCCAGGGTGAACTCCATGACGACGTGGCCCATCAACTGGCCGCGGGGGTGGGCGGGCCGGGTGGCGCCGTCGTTCCAGTAGGGGTCGTCCGACACCAGCAGCGTCAGGTACACCGGCTGGATGACCAGCAGGTTCTGCTCGGTGATGCGCAGCAGCGCGTCGGGGCCGAACTCGGGCAGCGGATACGACAGCTTGCCGGCCAGGCGTTTGCCGTCGGGGTTGAGCGGGTACACCGCCACGCCGCGCATCTGCGGGTCGCCGGCCAGGTTGGCATCGACCAGGCGCTGCAGGCTGTCGCCGTCGCCGGCGAACAGGGGAAATTCGGCGGCGCCGCCCAGCTGCTTGGACGCGGTCTGGGCCCGGTCGCTCAGGGCGGTGGTCAGCTCGCGGCCGTGGCGTTCCAGAAAGCCGAACAGCAGCATCAGCACCACGATCACCGCCGGCAGCGCGGCGGCCAGCCACAGGCGCAGCCGGATGCCCAGGGCCTGGTTGCGGGTTTTCATGGGCGACCCTCCTGGCGGCGCAGGGCGGCCTCCAGCTCGGACGCGCTGCGCAGGTCCAGCGACAGCGAACGCGCCACCTGCTCGTTGACGGCCACGGCAAAGCCCTGGGCCAGCGCCGGCGCAGGCAGCGCGCGGCCGGCCTGCCACTGACGCAGGGCCTGCAACACCTGCTCGGCCACCGCCTCGACCGGGGTGTGCAGGGCCAGGGTGGCGCCGGCACGGACGTGGCCGGCGGAATAGCTCAACAACGGCACGCGCTGGCGGTAAGAGGCGATCAAGATGTTTTGCAGCGCTTCGGCGCTGAACAGGGACGGGTCGGGCAAGGCCAGAAAGACGTCGGCGGTTTGCAGCACGGTTTGCAGGGCGGGGTACAGCTCGGCCGCGGGCGTGTCGACCTGGGCCTTGACGGCTTGCAGGCCGCGGGCCTGGGTGGCGCGGTCCACGGCCGCCTCCTGCGACCGCGAGGCGGGCCCCAGCAGCACCCCCACCCGGCGGCGCTGCGGCAAGGCCAGCCGCAGCAGGTCCAGGCAGCGCTCCACCGGCTGGTCGAGCCAGACGGCCGACGAACCTCTGGGCAACTGGGCCGCCAGCGGGCGGTGGGCGCTCTGGGGCAACAGGGCGGCGAGGATGGGCACGTCGGCCCAGGCGGGCGACTGGGCGGCGCGTTGCTGGGCTTCGCGCAGGGCCTGCACCCCCAGGGTCAGCACCAGCGCCGGCAGGGTGGCCGGGGCCGTCTGGCCCACCCGCACCGCGAAGGTCAGGCCCAGCCCTGCCCCGCCGCGCTGCAGGGCCGCGCCCAGGGCAGCGTACACCCCCCCGGCGTCGGAAGACAACACCTCCACCCCACCCCGCTGCGCCCAACCGGCCACAGGGAAACCACTCGCCGAGACGACCGCGGCGGTCAACAGGCGGCGGCGGTGGGTGTTCAGCTCAGAACTCCAGTTTCAGGCTGGCGTAAGCCCGGCGGGTGAACACCGACGGCACCCGACTGGTGAACTCCGCCTGGTCGCCCCCCAGGGCCTGGACGGTCACGGCGGCTTCGGCACGGGTCTGGCCCAGCCGAAACTGCTTGGCCACACGGACATCGACCTGCTGCGTGGACGGCAGACGGGCGGCCTGGGTTCTCCAGGTCATGCCACTGTGGCCGTGGTACAGGAAGGAGACATCCCAGTCGTGGGGCAACTGCTGGAACCAGGCCAGAGTGGTGAGCTGGCTGGGCGGCAAGCGTTCGGTGTAAAAAGTGGCCGGCAGCCCCGCCGGACGCAGCAAACGGCTGAAACTCTGGTTCAACAGCACGCGCGAGCCCGACCAGGGCTCCCAACTGAGCTGGTACTCCAGGCCCCGCACGCGCAGGCTGGAACCGTTGGCAAACTCTTCCACCTGCCACGTCACCAATCCGGGAACGGAAAACACGTAGCCGTTGCGTTTGGCCACCTGCTGCGAGAAGCGCTCCTCGTAGCCGCGAACGTCCAGACTGAGACGGGCCTCGGGCCAGCGGCCGTAGTAACCGACCTCGTAGGTGGCCAGACGCTCTGGCTCGATGGTTTGGCGCGATTGCAGCAAAGGGAGGTCAAAACTCTCCAAAGGCGCAGGCAGTGGGACGTGGACGCGGTAATCCCCGTACTGCTCCAGCAGGGTCGGCGCCCGTTTGGCCCTCGATGCGCCCAAACGCAGCGTGTGGTCGGGCGAGGGCTGGTAATTGAACATCAGCCGCGGGGCGCTGTACACGCCCGACCCCTCGTCGTCGCCCACCAGCCAGCCGGCATTGAGCAACCACCGGTCGGTGAAGCGCCACTCGGCGTTGCCAAACACGCGCCACTCGCGGTTGCGAACCCGCTCCCCCGTGTAAAACAGCTGCGGCGACACCGCGCTGTCCTCCTTCCAGCCTGCGCCCCACACCCCACGGAGGTCGGGGCCCAGGGACTTCTGGTGCTGGAATTCGGCATTGAGTCGCCGGTCGTTGTAGCTGGTGCTGACCACGACCGGCACGCCCAGGCTGGTGTTGACGAAAGCGTCGCGGTTGCGGTCCTCGTCCCAGGAAAAAGACCACTGGAACTGCTCGTCGCCCGCCCAGCGATGGACCCCGGTCGCACTGACGAAGCGGTTGTCAAAGTCCACCGAGCGCACCGGGTTGCCCGAGCTGGCGGGTTCGCCATCCCCGAGGCGGCTGTTGGTGAGTCCCGCCTGCAAGGTCACATCGACGCCCGGCGCCCACTGAAAATCGCCCCGCCATTTGAGCGAGGTCTGCCGGGTGTCGTCGTTGACGAAGGCATAGCCGGTGTCGCTGCGCTGGGACAGGCTGAGGCGCTGGGCGGCGCTGGCGTCGCCCCAGCCGAGCCGCACGTGGGCGTCACCAATGCCGGCCTGGCCGCGTGTCACACCGACACCGTGGCCCAGCGTGTCGAGGGCGTGGCGGGTGATGACGTTGATGACACCGAACAGGGCATTGGCGCCGTAAGCGGCCGAATTCGAGCCGCGCAGCACCTCGATGCGCTCCACGTCTTCCAAAGCCACCGTGGCCATGCCGCGGTTGGTGCCACCGAGGTAGGTGGACGAATACACCGACCGACCGTCCACCAGCACCAGGTTGCGGGTGCCGAAGTCGTCGATGGGGGCGTGGTAGGCGGCCACCGGGTTGGCGCCGTTGTAGCCCGACACCATGTAGCCCGGCACCAGCCGCAGCACGTCGGCCAGGGTGCGGGCGCCGGAACGCCGGATGGTGTCGCGGTCGATCACTGTGACCGCGCCGGGCGTGTCACTCAGGGGCTGGGCCAGACGGGTCACGGTCAACACCACCGGCACCGGCTCGAAGAAGTCGTCCTCGGTCATGCCGGTGTCGGCCTGGGCCGATGCGGCCGCCAGCGCCAGCAGCGCCCAGCCCAGCCGCGCCCGGCGGGCGTGACGCGGCGTTGAAACAGACAAACGTGATCGGTGGCGCATGACGAAAATACCGGCGGCGGCGGGGCTCCCTGGATGACAAAACGCCTATCTTACCTGCCCGCCCGGGCCAAAAAAAACGCCGGCACGGGGCCGGCGCGGGGTGCGGTGCAGGGGCGCGGCTTCAGCGGAAGCGCGGCTGCGGTTTGGTGGCCAGCTCGCCGTCCAGGGTGGCCAGGTAGTTGGCGATCTGCTTGAGTTCGGCCAGGGTGAACTGCTTGGCGATGCCGCCCATGATGGGGTTGGCGCGGCCGACCACGTTGCTGTTTTCGACGGTGTAGGCCTTCAGGGCCACGTACAGGTAGTCGGCGTGCTGGCCGGCGATCTTGGGGTAGCTGGGGTCGATCGGTTTGCTGAAGTTGGCGCCGTGACAGGACACGCAGGCGCCCTTGTCGAGCAGGGCCTGCACCGCGGCGCTGGGGGCCTTGACGGCCTCGGGCGCGGTCACGCCGGGGTTGTGGCCGGCGTAGAAGGCGGCCAGGTCGGCGATGTCTTGCTCGGTCAGCGAACCGGCGATGCCGCGCATGCTGGGGTGCTTGCGCTCGCCCTTCTGGTAGGCCACCAGGGAGGCGGCAATGAACTTGTCCGACTGGCCCGAAATCTTAGGCACCTTGTGGATTTCGGGGAAGCTGTTCTGGTAGCCCGGGATGCCGTGGCAGCCGATGCACATGGCGGCCTTGGATTCGCCGGCCTTCACATCACCGGTGACCTGCGCGGTGGCGCCGAACGACAGGGCAAGGGTCGCGCTGGCGACAACGGTTTTCAGCAGGGTAGACAACGGTGTGTTCATTTTGCAAGCACAATCAGAAGGACGTTTGACAAAAATCAACGCGCGATTATATAGACTCGTGCGTCAGCACCAACCCCCGCCCTGCCGCGCCCACGCCCATGAAATTCACCGGCTCCCAGAACTACGTCGCCACCCAGGACCTGATGCTCGCGGTCAACGCGGCCATCACGCTCAAGCGCCCGCTGCTCGTCAAGGGCGAACCCGGCACCGGCAAGACCATGCTGGCCGAGGAGGTGTCGGCGGCCCTGAACATGCCCTTGCTGCAGTGGCACATCAAATCCACCACCAAGGCACAGCAGGGCCTGTACGAGTACGACGCGGTCAGCCGCCTGCGCGACAGCCAGCTCAACGACGACCGGGTGCACGACATCCAGAACTACATCGTCAAGGGCGTGCTGTGGCAGGCCTTCACCGCCGAGCAGCCGGTGGCGCTGCTGATCGACGAGATCGACAAGGCCGACATCGAATTCCCGAACGACCTGCTGCGCGAGCTGGACCGCATGGAGTTCTACTGCTACGAAACGCGCGAGCTGGTGCGCGCCAAGCACCGGCCGCTGGTGTTCATCACCTCCAACAACGAAAAAGAACTGCCCGACGCCTTCCTGCGCCGCTGCTTTTTCCACTACATCAAGTTCCCCGAAGCCGCCACGATGAAGCATATCGTGGACGTGCACTTCCCCGGTCTGAAGGACGAGCTGCTGACCGCGGCGATGAAGACCTTCTTCGACGTGCGCCAACTGCCGGGGCTGAAGAAAAAGCCCTCCACCAGCGAGCTGCTGGATTGGCTGAAATTGCTGATGGCCGAGGACATTCCGGCCGAGGCGCTGCACAGCCCCGACCAGAAGGTGAGCGTGCCGCCGCTGGTGGGCGCGCTGCTGAAGAACGAACAGGACATTGCCCTGTTCGAGAAGCTGGTGTTCATGAACCAGCGCAACCGCTGACACCCCACCACCATGACCGCCCCGCCCTGGCCCGACACCGTGACGCTGCACGGCCAGCACGTGCGGCTGGAGCCGCTGTCGCCCGCGCATCTGGGCGACCTGCAGGACGCGGTGCGCGACGGCGAGCTGTGGCGGCTCTGGGTCACCGCCGTGCCCACGCCCGAGGGCATGGCCGCCGAGATCGAACGCCGCCTGGCCCTGCGCGCGGCGGGCAGCATGTTGCCGTGGGCGGTGGTGTCGCTCCTGCCCGGGCCGCTGCAAGGCCGTGCCGTGGGCATGACGACGTACATGCACATCGACGCCGCGAACCGGCGGGTGGAAATTGGCTCCACCTGGTACCGCCAGGCGGTGCAGCGCACGGCGCTGAACACCGAGGCCAAGCGCCTGCTGCTGACCCACGCCTTTGAGACGCTGGCTTGCATCGCGGTGGAATTCCGCACCCATGCCCTGAACCAAGCCAGCCGCCGCGCCATCGAACGCCTGGGCGCCCAGCTGGACGGCGTGCTGCGCAACCACCAGGTCAACCGACACCCGGACGCCGGCGGCTCGCTGCGCGACACCTGCGTTTACAGCATCACCGCGGCCGAATGGCCGGCGGTGCGGGCGCACCTGCAGCACCAGCTCGCCCGCCCCCGGCCCCTGCCCGCCTGAACCCGGCCCCCACCCCATGCTGATCGATTTCTTCTACACCCTGCGCGCGGCCAAGCTGCCGGTGTCGGTCAAGGAATTCCTGACCCTGCTGGAATGCCTGCAGCAGGACGTGGTGGGCCCGCGCACGCCCGACGCCTGCACCCTGGACGACTTTTACTACCTGGCCCGCACCGCGCTGGTCAAGGACGAAAAGCACTTCGACAAGTTCGACCGCGCCTTCGCCGCCTACTTCAAGGGCGTGGAGCAGCTGGCCGACTTCACGAAGGAGATACCGGCCGACTGGTTGAAGAAAGAAATCGAGCGCCTGCTGAGCGACCCGCAAAAAGCCAACGCGCCCAAGATGGATTGGGACGAGCTGATGGAGACGCTCAAAAAACGGCTGGAAGAGCAGAAAGAACGCCACGAGGGCGGCAGCAAGTGGATCGGCACCGGCGGCACTTCACCCTTCGGCCACGGTGGCCACAACCCGCAGGGCATCCGCATCGGCGGCAAAGGCGGCAACAAAAGCGCCGTGAAGGTGTGGGACCAGCGCGCCTACCGCGACTACGACGACACCCAGGAACTGGGCACCCGCAACATCAAGATGGCGCTGCGCCGGCTGCGCAAGTTCGCCCGCGAGGGCCACGAGCTGGAGCTGGACCTGCCCGACACCATCCGCGCCACCGCGGCCAACGCCGGCTACCTCGACATCAAGATGGTGCCCGAGCGCCACAACAACGTGAAGGTGCTGCTGCTGATGGACGTGGGCGGCACCATGGACGACCACATCCAGCGGGTGGAGGAGCTGTTTTCCGCGGCCAAGAACGAGTTCAAGCACCTGGAGTTTTACTACTTCCACAACTGCGTGTACGACTACGTCTGGAAGAACAACCGCCGCCGCTACGCCGAAAAGTTCGAGACCTGGGACATCATCCGCAAGTACAACAAGGACTACAAGCTGATCTTCGTGGGCGACGCCACCATGAGTCCCTACGAAATTTTGCAACCCGGCGGCAGCGTGGAATACAACAACGAGGAAGCCGGCGCCGAATGGCTGCAACGCCTGACCCACGCCTTCCCCAAGTTCGCGTGGATCAACCCAGAGCCGCCCGGGGTCTGGCAGTACCGGCAAAGCATCGCCATCGTGCAACAGCTGATGGGCCAGCGCATGTACCCGCTCAGCCTGAAAGGGCTGGAAGAGGCCATGCGCACCCTGACCAAGTGACGCGCCGGCCCGCCTTCCCGACCGGCGCGGCCCGGCCACCTGCCACACGCCGGGCCTGGCTGGCTTGGGGCCTGGCTTGGAGCCTGTGCACCGGCGCCAGCGCCCTGGCCCAAACCGCGTCCGAACCCGCCCCCCCCGCGGCGGCCACCCGGGCCGAGGCGGAACGCGACGCCTTTGCGCTGGAGGTGGACGCCCCCGCCCCCTTCGACGGCCTGCTGCGCCGCCACCTGGAGCTGGTGCGCTTCCAGCGCCTGCCCGACCTGGGCCGCGCCGAACTGGAGCGGCTGCTGGCCCAGACGCCCGACGACGTGCGCCAGCTGCTCGGCACGCGCGGGCATTTCGCGCCCACGGTGGACCTGCACCTGACCGACACCGACGGCACGCCGCCCCGGGTGCGGTTGCGGGTGGTGCCGGGCCCGCTCACCCGCATCGCCAGCGTGCAGCTGATGCTGCAAGGCGCCGCCCAGACCGAGGCCGCCGCAGCGGCCCAGCGGCAAGGCCTGCAGGACGGCTGGGGCCTGCCGGTGGGCCAGCCCTTCCTGCAATCGGACTGGGACGGCGCGAAAAACCGGGCCCTGCGCGGCTTCACCAGCCAGCGCTACCCGCGTGCCCAGATCACCACCAGCCTGGCCGACATCGACGCCGCGCAATCGGCCGCCCACCTCTACCTGGAGCTGGACTCCGGCGCCGCCCACGGCTACGGGCCGGTGACCGTGCGCGGCAGCCGCCGCTACGACCCGGCCCTGGCCGAGCGCCTGGTGCGGCTGGCCGGCGTGCGCCCCGGCACCCCCTACGACGAGGCGGTGCTGCAAGCGGCCCAGCAGCGGCTGGTGGACAGCGGCTACTACGCCTCGGCCTTTGTGGTGCTGGGCGACGGCGACGACCCGGCCCACAGCCCGGTGGAGGTGCGGGTGCGCGAAGCACGGTTGCAGAAAATCACCGCCGGCGTGGGGGTGAGCACCGACAACGGCCCCCGCCTGAGCCTGGAACACACCCACCACCAGGTGCCCGGCCTGGGCTGGCGCGCGGTCAGCGGCCTGCAGCTGGAGGGCGATGCGCGCAGCCTGGGCACCGAGTTCAGCGCGCCGGTGGACGAACGGGGCTGGCGCTGGATCACCGGCGTGCAGTTCCAGCGCCAGCGCGACGACCCGCTGCTGACACGCAGCCAGCAGTGGCGCCTGGGCCAGGCCCAGGACGACCCGGCGCTGGACCGCAGCTTTTTCCTGCAGTACGACCGCGCCCGGGTGGACAACCCCGAGCTGGGAACGGTGGGCGAACCCGAGTCCGCGGTGAGTGCCCACTACGCCTGGACGCGCCGGCGCTTCGACAACCTCACCACCCCCACCCGCGGCCACGGCCTGGCGGTGGAACTGGGGCTGGGCGTCACCCTGTCGCAACAGCGCCAGCCTTATTTGCGCACCCGGGCCCGCTGGCAGGCCTACTGGCCGCTGGCCGCCGACAGCGCCCGGCCCAGCCGCCTGGCGCTGCGGCTGGAAGGCGGCGGCGTCTGGAGCCGCGGCAACACCCCGGTGCCCGCCACGCAGCGCTTTCTGGCCGGGGGTGACAACAGCGTGCGCGGTTACGGCCTGCGCACCCTCGGCGTGCCGCTGGCCGGCGGTGGGGTGGAAGCCGGCCGCTTGCTGACGGTGGCCAGCCTGGAATGGCAGCGCCCGGTGTGGCTGGACGGCGGGCGCAGCGCCTGGGAAACCAGCGTCTTCCTGGACGCCGGCGCGGTGGCCGACCGGGCCCGCGACCTCGACCCCCAGCTGGGCGTGGGCGCGGGCGTGCGCTACAACAGCCCGGTGGGCCCGCTGCAGGCCGACCTGGCCTACGGCCTGGACAGCCGCCGCCTGCGGCTGCACCTGAGCGTGGGGTTCACGTTTTGACGCACGACCCGCCACCGCCCCCAGCGGCCCCCGGGCCCGTCCCGCCACGGCGCCGCGGCTGGGCCGCCGTGGCCGGACTGGGCCGCGCCACCGGCTGGCTGCTGGGCCTGCTGGGCGCCGCCGCGGCCCTGCTGGCAGCGCTGGGCCTGAGCGCCTGGCTCTGGAGCGCCAGCCCCCAGTCGCTGACACAAACCCTGCAATGGGCCAGCGACTGGCTCGCCGAAGGCGACGAGCGCCCGCTGACCGTCGAGGGCGTGAGCGGCACCCTGCGCACCGGCGGCACCGTGGAGCGCCTGCGCTGGCAGCGCGACGGCCTGACGGTGGAGCTGCAAGGGCTGGCGCTGCGCTGGCCGGCCCAGCTCTGGACCGAGGTGCTGCTGCAGCGCCGGCTCACGCTGGAGACCGCCACCGTGGCCCAGCTGCGCGTGCGCGACGAACGCCCGCCCCAGCCCCCCGAGCCCCTGCGCCCCCCGGACAGCCTGGCCCTGCCGTGGCTGGCACAGGTCGGGCTGCGGCTGCAGATCGACGCGCTGTGGTGGGACACCGACCGCCCCGTGCGCCTGGGCCCGCTGCGCGCCCGTTACGACTACACCCGCCCCGGCGACGCCCCCGACGCCCCGCCCGAACACCGGCTGGACCTGCAGGAACTGGCCTGGCAGGGCGGCCACTACACCCTGCAGGCCCGGGTGCAGGCCCTGGCGCCCATGGCCCTGCACGCCACCCTGAGCGGGCGGCTGCTGGCCGAACGACCGGGCCACACCACACCGCTGCCCCTGCAGGCCGACGCCACGCTGCAAGGCAACCTGGCCGGGCCTGAGGCCGCCCTGCAACTGCAAGCCGAAGTGCGCACCGGCGCCCAGCCGGCCGTCGCCAGCGCCCCCCCCGCGCTGCAGGCCCAGGCCACGCTCCGGCCCTGGGCCCCGCTGCCCGTGCGCCAGGCCGACCTGACCCTGGCGCAACTGGACCTGGCCAGCTTGTGGCCCGGCGCGCCCCGCACCCGCCTGGGCGGCCGCTGGCAGGTGCGCAGCGGCGACACCCCCGCCGACGCCAGCACCCCCGCCCAGGCCCTGGCCACCAGCGACTGGCGCCTGGCCGGCAACCTGCACAACGACCTGCCCGGCCCCTGGGACCGCCAGCGCCTGCCCGTGTCGCAACTCGACACCGAGCTGCGCTGGCAAGCCGGGCAATGGCACTTGCCGCGCCTGCAAGCCCAGGCCGCCGGCGGCACCCTGCAGGCCCAGGGCCGGGTGCGACTGGCGGACGGCCAACCCGCCGCCTGGGAAGGCACGTTGCAGGCCCAGGGCGTGCGCGCCAGCGCCGTGCTGAGCACGCTGGCCGTGCAAGCCTTTGACCTGGACCTGAAAGCGCAACAGGCCGCGACCAGCCCTGCCGACACCATGGCGCCCCAGACCACCGCCACCCTGGCGCTGCGCCCCGCCGGCCCGCTGGCCACGGCCCGGGAACTGCCCGCCCCGCAGCTGCAGGCCAGTGGCCGCTGGCAAGCCGGCGCCCTCACCCTGGACACGCTGGCCCTGCGCGCTCTGGACGCCCAGGTGCAGGCCAGCGGCACCCTGCAAACCCAGCCCCCGGTCTTCGACGGCCAGGTCCAGCTGGACCTGCCGGGCCTGAACGCCCGCTTCGACGGCATCGCCGCCACCCCCGGCCCCACCCCGGCCCGCACCAGCGCGGCCCAGATCGCCCTGCGCGACGCCACCGCCCTGCACCGCTGGCTGCTGCAGACCGTGCAGCAACTGCAGCGGGCCTGGCCGCAGGCACCCTGGACCGCGCCCGTTTTGCAGGCCCTGCGCCCGCTGGACGTGCAAGGCGAAGCCCGCCTGGACGCCCACTGGCAGACCCCCCCACCCTGGTTCGGACCCGGTGGCCCGGGGCCGGCCGCGCCCTGGTCGCTGCGGCTGAGCGTGCCACGCGCGCAACTGCGCAGCGCCGACCCTGCCGGGCTGGACCTGGCGTTGCGCGACTGGCAGGCCGACGGCCAAGGCCAAGGCACCGACTGGCAACTGCGCCACAGCGGCCAGAGCGCCCTGGGCCAGGGCGACGGGCGCTGGCAGACCCGGCACACCTTGGCGCTGGACGGCCAGCTGCGGCGCGACCCCCAGGGCTGGGCCGGGCAAGCCCGCGTCCAGCAGCTTGAATTGCAGGCCCACAGCGCGGCCCAGCCTTTGGGCGCGCGCGTGGAGGCCACCGGCCAGCCCCTGCTGCAGTGGCTGGCCAACGGCGACCTGAGCCTGCAGCCCGGGGGCCTGCGCCTGCAGCCGGTGCCCAGCGGCTCGCGCGCCCTGCCACCGATGGCGGCCGGCCCGCTGACCCTGGCCTGGAGCACCACCCGCTGGACACAAGGCCGCTGGGAAGGCCAGGGTCAGCTGCAGGGGCTGGCGCTGAGCTGGCTCAACGCCGCCCTGAGCAGCGACGCCGCGCCGCAAGGCCCCCTGCCCCAGGCCGGGCTGGTGGGCGACCTGCTGTTCGACGGCCAGTGGGACCTGTCCCTGCCGCTCACGCCGGCGGCCGCCAGCGGTGCCCCGGCGCGCGCCCGGCTGCAACTGCAGCGCGCCAGCGGCGACCTGAGCCTGCTGTCCGGCAGCGGCCCGCAGGCCGAACGGCTGCGCGCCGGGCTGCAGGCCGCCAGCCTGGCCGTCGGCCTGGACGGCACCGCCCTGCAGGGCCGGCTGCGCTGGGACAGCCAGCAGGCCGGGCAGGTGCAGGCCGAACTGCACACCACGCTGGACGCCCCCCAGCCCCAGCGCCCGCACTGGAATTGGCCGGCCCAGGCGCCGCTGCGCGGGCAACTGCAGGCGCAGCTGCCACAAATCGGCCTGTGGTCGTCGCTGGCCCCACCGGGCTGGCGGCTGAGCGGCCGCCTGCAGGCCGACGCCACCCTGGCCGGCACCCGCGAACAGCCCGCCTGGCAGGGCCGCTTGCAGGCCAGCGAACTGGCCCTGCGCTCCCTGCTCGACGGGCTGGAATTCAGCGACGGCGAATTGCAGGCCAGCCTGTCCGGCGAGACCCTGACCATCGATCGGCTGCGCCTGCGCGGGGCCGGCGGCGGCACCGGCGGTTGGCTCACCGGCCAAGGCACGGCCACCTGGCCGCTGCTGCCCGGCACCGGCGCCGGCCCGCGCGAACCGGCCATCGACCTGCGGCTGCAGGCCGAACGGCTGCGCCTGCTGGCCCGGGCCGACCGGCGCCTGACCTTGTCGGGCGACGTGCAGGCCCAGCTGCGCGGCCCCCGGCTGGACCTGAGCGGGCGGCTCACCGCCGACCAGGCCCTGTTCCTGCTGCCCGACGAAACCACGCCCCGGCTGGGCAGCGACGTGGTGGTGCGCGGCACCGAGCGGCCGCCCGGTTTCGGCGCCGGCTCCCCGGTGCGCACCCAGGTGCGGCTGGAATTCCTGTTGGGCGACGACTTCCGCGTGCGCGGCCTGGGCCTCGACACCTACCTGAGCGGGCGGCTGCAGATCGCCGCCACCCCGCCGCAAAGCACGCCCCAGCTGACCGGCCAGGTGCAGACCGTGCGCGGCAGCTACCGCGCCTACGGCCAGGCGCTCAACATCGAACAGGGGCGCATCCGCTTCAACGGCCCGGTGGACAACCCGACGCTGGACATCCTGGCCCTGCGACCGCACCCGAGCCAGCGGGTGGGCGTGGCCATCGGCGGCACGGCCCAGGCCCCGCGCGTGCGCCTGTACGCCGAACCCGACATGCCCGACAGCGAAAAACTGGCCTGGCTGGTGCTGGGCCGCCCGGCCAGCGGCGCCGGCGCCGAGGCCGCCGTGCTGCAGCAGGCGGCGCTGGCCCTGCTCAGCGGCAGCGGCAGCGCCAACGACGGCAGCCTGACCCGCGCGCTGGGGCTGGACGAACTGTCGCTGCAGGGCGAGTCCACCAACGCGGACGGCAGCACCCGCGCGGCCGCGCTGACGCTGGGCAAACGCATCTCCAACGAGCTCTACGTGAGCTACAGCCGCAGCGTGACCGGCGCCCTGGGCACGGTGGCGGTGTTCTACGACCTCTCGCGCTACCTGACGCTGCGGGCCCAGGCCGGCGACGACAACGCGATCGACCTGGTCTTCACCCACACCTTCGACGGGCGCGCACTGCCGCCCCGAACGCGCAACGGCGACCGCCCGGCCGCGCCAGAGCCGACCCGTACAATCGCACCGACCTCGCCGTAGTTCAATGGATAGAACGGCCGCCTCCTAAGCGGCAAATACAGGTTCGATTCCTGTCGGCGGGACCAAACTTTAAGCCGGAAGCGTTCGCAGCCTTCCGGCTTTTTCTTTTTCTCATTGGTAAGGTTTCTATTTCGCTTCCGTGTACGTCCGCTGGAGTCTCCCACAATCCGGACATTTATGGGGGCACATTGGGGGGCACAAACTCCGAAAATGGGGGCACACGGTGAAGATGCCCCACCGCGGGGCGCCAGGTCTGCAAACACAGGCTTTCATATGCGAGGCCGGTACAAGGGCCACCGATGCAGGGAGTACCCCCCTCCCAAAACCCTCGCGCACAAAAATTTGGGGCACCGGTCGGTCTAGCCCATGGGCGTCCACACTTTTACTCCCCCCCTCGGGGGTGGGGGTTGACCTGGCGCAGGGGCAGTCACCAAGTCCAGGCCACGCGGCAAGCCCCAACCCAGGCACCCCAAAGCCCCGGCCAGTCACCCGGCGCGGGGCTTTTTCTTTCGGCTCTTGTTCTTTTTTACCGGGGACACCGGGGACAAATCCGAAAAACCCGTGTAAGCCTTTGTCAAAATTGAAGAATTCTGTCCCCGGCAGCACCGGGGACAAACCCAAATCGACCGGGGACACCGGGGACAAATCTTTTCGGGGTCGTTCGCACAAGTCCAGCACCTGACCGGGCGTCCTGTTCCTTGGTGCTGGACCCCTCACACACCGAGAATGGCAGCGCGAAGAAAGCCCCGGCCGCCCCGCCTATCGGCGGCCCAGCAAGCCCCGCATACAGGGCCTACAGATCAAGGTCAAAGATGTTGGCAGTGATGCGGTAGCACCGGGCAAGCCCCACACCGGGCAAACGCTCCTTGACGCTGTGCCGGCCCTTCTCTTTGACAACCAGACAGCCATGTTCAACCAGCACGGCGGCCACGGCCTGGGCGTCGAAGCCCTGGCACACCTCACCCTTGAACACCTCGGACAGCACGAAGTATTCAACCGACACGCCCTCACCGAACGCGGCCGGCATGCGTTCGCCGTAGTCCGCTTGGTGGTCGGCGTTGGTCTTGATGGGCTCGCCTCGGTCGTTCAACATGCGGCGTAGGCCGGCCCGGTGCAGGGTCTTGCTGTTGTGGTCGTCGGCCGCCCGGTGCCACCAAGTGAAGCGCCCTTCCCCGTGCGCCTCCAGGAAGCGCCGCACCTGGCGCAGCATGGCGGTCACCTCGCCATTGCCGATGCCCCCACGGGCAGCCAGCCAGGCATTGAAGCAAGCACGGGCGGCCCGCTCACTCTCACCCGCTGCCCAGCCCGTCAGGCCCGCAGTGGTGGCCAACTCACCGGCCGCACCCACCAGGGCAAAGCGGGCGCCCACGCGCTCCACCTGGCCGCTGGCGGCCTCGGGCACGATCTGCAACGCCAAGCGCCCCGCAGCCTCACGAATGCGGGCCTTGAGGCCGTCGGCGTTCTCGGTCAGCCATTGCAACCAGTCACGGCCGGGGGCGCCGTACACGGTGCCGGCCTGCCCCACCACCTGGCGCGAGAAAGCGGCGCCACCGTCCAGGCCGTGCAGGTTCTCGAAAGCCCCCAGCCCCTGGCCAGCATCGGCCGGTATATCGGCCATGCGCACTTCTTGGCCGGTGCGGGTGCGCTTCATGCCTTCGGCCATGTGGTCGGCCAGGCCCAGTTCGCCAGCACTCAGGAACAGCAGGCGCCAGGAAAGACGGGCACGGGCCGCACCGCTGCGGGTGGACCGGGCCTTGCTCTGTTCGTTGGCCAGCATGTAGGCGCACTCGCCGGCCGTCTTGGGGTCCACCTGGGCCAGTTCATCCAGGATCAACAGCCCGTCACAGTGTTGGGCTGCGATGGCCTCCAAGGCGTTGTCCGTGGTGCGCCAGCGCTGCAGATAGCTGGGGCCACCGTACACGCTGGCGGCCACCTTCAAGGCTGTGGTCTTGCCGCTGGAACTGTCACCCCGGAAGTGAAAACCCCCGCTCTCCACACCACCAGGGCGCAGCAGCGGGCCAGCAAACGCACAGGCCACCGCGAACACAAGGCGCGAATTGCCGGCACACAACGCGCCCACGCGGTCGCGCCATTGCTCTGCCGTGCCCTTCACACGGAAGGTGTTTTCCTGGGCGTTCTCGCTCTGAAATACGATGCGTTCGGCATCGTCGCCCACGGTTTCATGCGGCAGCACAAAGGCGCGGCCATGCCAGCCCACGCGGTCGGTGCAGGTGGCGTAATCGTTAGGCGTGCGGGTTTGGATGTATTGCGTCAGCAGGTTGCGGGCGCGTGGGCTGGTGGCAATGCGCAGGCCCATGCCCAGCAGCGTGGCGCGGTATTCGCCACCGTCACCGGCCAGCATGCGGGCGGGCATAGCCCATTGCTTCAGGCGGCCCAGCGGGTCGGCAAAGTTCAACAGGTAGCCCCAGCCATGGCCGTCCTGGTCGCGGGTCAGTGCGTCCACATCCAGGCGGCTGCACACCCATTCGGGCTTGGTCGGTTCGCCGTCTTTGTCCACCCCTCGGTGAAACACGCCTTCGTCCACCACCATGAATCGGTCCCAATCGGGCACGGGCTTGTCGGGTGGCGCTGCAGGCGCACCAGGCGGCGAAGCTGGGGGCGCACCGGGCGGCACAGGTGGGCCGCTGGCGCCGTTTGTTGGGGCTGGCCCTGCCCTGCCCTTGGCCCTGGCCTGTTTCGCGTCCTGGGCGGCTTGCTGTTGGGCAGTGTGGGAATCAATGGCGACCTGCACAAGCCCCCGCACGACATCGAGGCCGGCAGCACCGCCCACGTGTTGGTGCAAATCGTTGAAGTCGCTGCCACCATCGGGGAGGCCCTCGGGCAACACCACTAGGCCGCGTACCGCCTGGGCCGCTGCGCTAGCCTTCATACGGCCGGGGTTGATGCCGGTCTGTGCCTCGGTGTCGCGGTCGTCGTCGCCACACACCACCAGCAGCGCGGCCGGGTGGGCCTTGCGCAAAGCGCAGGCCACGTGTTGCAGGTTGCCGGCATCGAAGGCCACCGCCACCGGATAGCCCGTGGCCTCAAACAGGCTGGCGGCCGTGGCGTAGCCCTCGGCAACCAATAGCACGGCCGGCGCGGTGCCGGCGTTGCCCAGCGCATGGCCCAGTAGGTGCCACAAACCGGACTTGCGGCCACCCTTGCCGAACAGCTTTTCAGGGGCACCGCTGGCGGGTTTCTCGGGAGCAATGCGCTGCAGGTTCCACAGAGTGCCGGCCGCATCGCGCAAAGGCACCAGCAGCACGCCACCAGGCGCAAAGCGCACCCCGTGGGCCTGCACCCCTTTGCGCACCAGGTAAGGGCTGGCGCCGGCCTCGCTGGCGACCTCCCACTGCGCCAGCGCATCGGCAGCGGCTGCGGCGTGTCGGGCCTCGGTGTCGGCCTGTTCCTGGCGCTGGCGCTCTGCCCGCTAGCGCTCGCGTTCGGCCAGCTCGGCAGGCGTGGGTGCGGTGGGTGCCTGGCCGGCCTTGGGCAGCGTGAAGCCGTGCTCCTTGGCCAAGTGCAACAGCGTGGCCACGCCCACACCGCCACCGGGCTTGATGCTGCGCCAGGTAGAGCGCACCCCGGCTTTGTCGTAGCGGTCGGCATCGCTGGCGCTCCAGGCGTCGAACAGGTCAAAGCCCGTGCCGTCCGGGTATTCCGCCTTGATGGCCATGCCCACCCGCGCCCATTCGTCGCGAGGCAGGCCGGCCGGAACAAAGGCCAGCGCCTGGCGGATCAGTTCGGGCGTGATGGGGGTTTGCGGGGTCATGCGATCAGGTCTAGTTCGCTCTGCCGGTCGTCTTTGCTGCGCAGCACGTACAGCGCCACGCGGTTGACGCTGCCGTCAGGGTTGATGTGTTCGGTCCATTGCCGGCCGATCTGGTGGCCAGCACAGCGCAGCTCGTGAATGCGGGCCGTGGGGTCGGGTGCGTTGCATCGGTCCTGCAGTTGCGCACCCGTGGCGGGGCTTTGCTGCAGCGCGGCCAGGATGGCGGCACGCTGGGCAGCAATGCCGTTGTAGGGGCGTGCTGGCGTTTGCACGGCGTCACCTCACCGCCCCCTGCGGCGGCGGCGCTGCACCAGGGCACGGGCCACGATGCGGGCGGCGGCCAACAGGCAAGCGCCCACCACGTAAGCCCCCATCACGGTCGCCGTCGCCGGCCGCCAAAGACCAGGCCCACCAATTAAGGTGGCCTCTGCCTGGCGCACGATTTCATCCACCACCGCCAACACGTTGTCACCCTCTTGGGCTGTACGGCCTTGTTGGGGCCGGGTCATTGCACGGCCCCTTCGGTGATGCGGGCCTGAATCCAGGTCAGCACGGCCGCTTCACTCCACACCGCCATGCGGCGGGTGATCTTGGTACAGGCGGGGAATTTGCCGGCCTTCATGAGGTCGTAAATCGTAGTCTTGGACGCGCCAACCAAGACCATCACTTCGGGTAGACGCAAGAGGCGATCACGGGGCACAACGGGTTTTTGAGCGTGGACAAGTTGCATGGTCGGTTCCTTTCGTATCCGCCCTAGACCGTCACAGCGATGGCGGGGCGTGAAGGAATTGGAAGACCGGCAAAACCGCCGATCAAGTCACCGCTTTGCCGATGCAACAGCCATACCGCCAGGCCGCGCAGCGCCTAGCAATGGGGCAAATTGGAAGCGGCAAAGATCGGCAAACGCTGCCGATCTGATAGGTCAGGCCGCGCCCTTCTTTGGCGCCCTCAACGCTTCGGCCACTCTGCCCATCGGTGATGCCGGCTTAAGGTAGGCGTCCCGCCGCCGTCTTACCTCTCGGTCGCTCAGACCGACCTCAGACACCACGGCGGCCACTGGCGAGGCATGACCTTGCTTTTCCAGTTCGCCAATCCGCTCGTGGATGCGCCTTCCGGTCCATTCGGGTTTCTGGTCCTTCACCAGCACGCGGGCCGGGGCCGAAGCCGGCGCCGCATTCACAGCCGCGCCCCATCCATACAACTTATTCGCCCGTGTTGCCAGTATCGAAATGAAGGCTTCGGCAATGGCCACGCCAGCTTCAGGCTCGGGCCTTTTCGCACGAACCGCTACCTCAATCCGTACACGCTCACGCAACAGGAACAGACGGCGCTCAGCCTCGGGCTTTGCCCTCCAGGCGGCAAGCTCTGGGCTCACGTTGTCGTCTATCCCCGCCCTCTCATCAAGCATCAAGGCCAACGGCACCTGACGGGCAAACTGGGTGAAGCCACTGCCATCATCAACAAACGGTGTCGCCAACTCACGATCCACACCGCGCACGGCGTCCCAAAATCCCCACTCCCGCAACTCGCCAGGATCAGCGGCTGGGTTTTCGTATTGGGTGAAATGCAGGCACTCCAAGTCGGCGGGCTGCAGGGCGCCCAGTACCTTGGCAATGGCCTGTTGAAGCGTCAAACCATCTCGGTCCGCCATCCAGTGCACCAGGTCATTCAAGGCCACTAGCTCGGCGCCCTCGCGGGTCCGCATCACGCCGTAGCGGCCACGCGGCTTCCACCCAGGTTCAGGCACCACTAGGCTGAGTCTGGCTAGCCTACCGCGTTCAATCGACGTGACGTTATCGGCCCGTCCCTTGGGCTTGTTCTTGGCTGCCATGTGCATTCCCGTGGATGCGCCCCCGAAAGAAAGCCCCAGCAGGCGGGCAGGGAACTCCCGCTTTTCGGTTCGCGGGCCTAGCTGGGGCATGGTCATTGTGCACATGCCCTGGATGGCACGGGTGTGTGTGCTCATGGCTGCACCTGCACCCCGGCCGCCAAGTGGCCGCCGGCGCTGCTTTTAGGGCTGGCGCTGGGCAACTGTTCTGCCAAGGCATCCAGGCCCGCCAGGACGGTTTCTAGCCCGCCCCGCAGGTGGTGCGCAACCGCCCGCAATTCGGCTTCGCCATCACGGCCACAGGCCGCCATGCTGGCCAGCGCCAGCAGTTCACGGCACCGGCCATGCACAAAGCCCAACAGCATTTCAGGGGATGCCGCCGCATTCAGTAGCAACACAGGGCCAGTAGCGCCAGCCTGAGCAAACAAATCGCAACCGGCCGGGGTAATGTCCACGTGCCCGGCTGGCACGGTAGCGGGCGCGGTGGGGGTGCTCATGACTGGCCCTTCACAGCAGTTGCCAGGTGGTGCTCTTCGGCCAACTGGCCCACATCGGGCACCGAATCATCCAGGGCCACGGCACACACCTTGACCAGCGCCAGCAGACGGGCGGCCATGCCACGCACGGCAAGGGGGTATTCCACGCCCATTTCATCGCTGGCGCGGGCGCTGTTGGCTTGGTCTATCAACGCTTGGGCCAAAGCCCCCGCCTCCCACATGGCATCCAAGGCCGCCAGGTGGCGGGTTTTGTCCAGGGTCACGCTGCCGTCAGCGTGTTTGATCCATCCGATCGATTTCATGATGATTTTCCTTCCAACTCGTTGAACATGCGCACCAGGTCACGCGCCACCCATGACACCTCGGAAATCAATTCACCGGCGTTGATCGGGTCCGGGTTGTTGATGCCACGAAACCACCGTTTCACCTCCGGCACACCCCCTGCAATCGCCTCCAGTTCGGCCAGCTTGTGGCTGGCTTGGCCTATCCACTCAATGGCGGTCAACAGCGGTTGCACATGGCACTCTAGGTCAATGTGCGGGGTCATGCTTGCACCTCCCCGGCCAGGTTGGCGGCCTCGCTGGCGCGTTTCAACAGGGTGGCGGCCCGCACCGCGCGGGCGGTGGCCAGGCGCAGCCTGGTGGGGTTGCAGTCCACCGCCCGCAGGCAGTGCAAGGCCGTGGCCAAGGCGTTTTCAGCCAGGCCGTGCAGGCGCAGGGTTTCCGGGTCGGTGGTGTTGCCGTGGGTCGGCTGGGGCGGTGCAGCTGGGCGCACCAAAGCAATGGCATTGGCCATGGGTGAGGCTCCTGAACGAGACTACAAACCCACGCGGTGCGTTTTCAAGCGCAACGGGTGGACGGGATGTTGAAAACACGGGTTCAGCCGTGCGGCCATCCTTGCGGGTAGGCCCATCCCGCCCAAAACCTTGGAGCGTGCACACGCGTGCACAGCCCCAGAAATCAGACGTGACAAAACCCCGCTGTACGGTGGGGGTTGCAACCGCTGAACCAAAGGTGTTTTCAAGCACCGGGCCTTTCGGCTTGCGGCCATTATGGCACGGCGCCGGGGCGGGGTGTCAAGGGGCGGCGGGCTGGCGCTGCCCGGGTCTTATGTCTTGTCTCTGACGAACTTGCCAATCAGCGCCATGATGGGGACACCCACAATGGCCACGCTCACCGCCCAGTGAGCGCCTATGTACGCGGTGTAAACAGCGCCAGCCATTGCCGCCAAGGTCATCACAGCCCCCAGCAGCTTGCCGCCCAGCGTGTCCCAAATCTCGGCCCGCATGGCTTTTCGATCCATGTCGATGCGGTGGGCCTGTTCGTTTTCTACCATTCCCATGATGCGCTCGGCCCCGTTGGGAATGATGTCGTTGAACTGCGCCAGGGCATCAGGGGGCGGTAGGGGGCCCGACCAGTTGGCCGCCACCAGGTGGCGTGTGGCCTCGGGCTTAGGCGTGGTGTGCTGAACCGGCTTTTTTCCGCTCATGCTGCAAAACGCTACCGAACACCCGCCCAACGCGCTCAACGTCACCACGCATGCGGTCCAAGTCAGACCCTGCCACCGTGCGGAAATGGTGGCGCTTTTCAACCTCGCCAGGCAAGCCGAAGCCGCTCAGGACAGCCCTGAGGAATGCGGTTTGGCGTGACTTGGTGCGTTTCATGGTGAATGGGAATGTAGCACAGGGCCCCTTATGAACCCCTCCACCCCCCCATAGTTCCCCATGGCCGCAGCAGCGCCAGCACCCCCGCCCCGGCCGGATGGCGTGTGCCAGGGGAAGCCCCTCCCGCGCTCATTTCCGGCAACGTCCGCACAAGCAAAACCGGGCAGGCCAGGGCATGGGGGGGAAGGGAAAACCGTAGCTTTGTAGGTGTGAATGAGTGAATTTCTTTCACATACTGATACCGTCCCCACTTTGCCCCCGGTTTGTCCCCGCTTTGTCCCCGGTTGCCTTTTCACTTCAAACCCTTACAAATCCTGGCTTTTCGGGGGTTTGTCCCCGGTGTCCCCGGTGTTTTGGCGGGAAAGGTGCCCAAGCAAACGCCCACCACCCGCAGCAGGCGCAAAAAAACCGCCCTGGCCTACCTGGCTGGGCGGTGTTTACGGCTGGCGCTGGGCTTCAGGCTCAGGCCGCCCGGCTGGAGAACTTGACCACGTTCCCTGCCTCGCGCCCGTCCAGGTAGTCGGCCCACCACTGCATCAACTTGGCGCGATCCTTCATGTAGGTGGACCGGTGGTAAGCGGCCCGCACCTGGTTGCGTTCTACATGGGCAAGCTGGCGTTCGATCACATCCGGGTTCCAACCGCATTCGTTGGCCACGGTGGAAAACAGCGCCCGGAACCCGTGGGCGGTGGCCTGGTTCTTGTAGCCCATACGCGCTAGGGCACTGTTCAGGGTGTTCTCGCTCAAGGGCTTGCTCGGGTAAAACGGACTGGGGAAGGCCAGTTCCTGGTCGCCAGAAAATGCCCGCATGCTGTGCAGCACTTCCAGGGCCTGCCGCGACAAGGGCACCCGGTGCTCGGTGCGCATCTTCATGCGGTCCGCTGGAATGACCCACAGCGCCCCCGCCAGGTCGAATTCGGACCAGCGTGCCCCCCGCACCTCACCGGGGCGGGTGGCGGTCAACACCAGCAGCCGCAGGGCGTGCAAGGTGTGCGGGTCGCCCTCGTAGGCGGCCAGCTTGGCCAGGAAGGCTGGCACCCCGGCCTCTTTCAACGCCAGGCGGTGGCGCACCTGCCGGGGCTTGAGGATTTCGGACCCCACCAGGTCCAGCATGGGGTTGTGCTCGATCCGCTCATGCACCAGCGCCCACCGGAAGGCCGCTTTCATGCGTTGCAACACCCGGGCCGCCATGTCCCCGGAACCCCGGGCCTCGATCTTGGCCACCGCCCGCTTCAGGTCCAGCGGCGCCACCCCGGCCATGGGCCGGTCGCCCAGCTCGGGGTAGATGTTGGCCTCCAGCGATGCGCGGATGCGGGCCAGCGTCACGGGTGCCCAGCGGGTCGCCTGGTGCTTGAGCCAGTCCTCGGTGACCGCCCGCAGGGTGTTGGCCGCCTCGTGCTTGGATTTGGCCTTGGCCTGCTGTTTGAGCGCCCCGGGGTCTTGGCCTTCGGCCAGGGTCTTGCGGGCCTGGGTGGCCAGTTCCCGGGCCTGCTTGAGGCCAGTGGCCGGGTAAACTCCCAACGCCAAGCGCTTTTCTTTGCCCCCGTGGCGGTACTTCAGTCGCCAGTAGCGGCCGCCGGCCTGGGTCAGTTCCAGGTACAGGCCGCCCCCGTCGAAGTGTTTGCCGGGTTCTTTGAGGTTGCGCAAGGCCGCGTCGTTTAACTTCATACTGGTCACCGTCGATGGGTTGGGGGCACATTTGGGGGCACATTGGGGATTTTCCCCGTTTTCCTCCTATGAAGTGTGATCCCTGTCGGCGACCACCTTGGTGAGCCGCATGCCCTTCCTGCACCGCCCCGCCCTCCTGGACCTGTTGCGCTACGTCGCCCAGTGGCTGCTGCTGGCCTGCGGGGTGGCTGTGCTGGCCGGCAGCGCCTCGGCCGTCTTCCTGTTCGCCCTGGACTGGGCCACCGACACCCGCAGCGCCCACCGCTGGCTGGTCTGGCTGTTGCCACTGGCGGGCTTTGCCGTGGGCTGGGTGTACCTGCGCTACGGCCAGTCGGTGGAGGCGGGCAACAACCTGCTGATCAACGAAATCCACGACCCGAAAAAGGTGGTGCCGCTGCGCATGGCGCCGCTGGTGCTGGGGGGCACCGTCGTCTCGCACCTGTTCGGCGCGTCGGTCGGGCGCGAAGGCACGGCGGTGCAGATGGGCGGCGCCCTGGCCGACCAGTTCACCCGCCTGTTCCGGCTGGGGCCGGACGACCGACGCCTCCTGCTGATGGCCGGCATCAGCGCGGGCTTCTCGTCGGTGTTTGGCACGCCCCTGGCCGGGGCGGTGTTCGGGCTGGAGGTGCTGGCGCTGGGCCGGCTGCGCTACAACGCCTTGCTGCCCTGCCTGGTGGCCGCGGTCGTGGCCGACCAGGTCGGGCGGCTCTGGGGCGTGCACCACACGCACTACGCCATCGGCGCCGTGCCGGGGCTGACGCCCTGGGTGCTGGCGGCGGTGGGGATCGCTGGCATCTGCTTCGGCCTGACGGGCAAGCTCTTTGCCGAACTGACCCACGCCCTGTCCAGCGGGATGAAGCGCGCCATCGCCTACGCGCCGCTGCGGCCCCTGGCCGGCGGCGCGGCGGTGGCCGCCAGCGTCTGGTGCCTGGGGGCCGACCGCTACGTCGGCCTGGGCATCCCGGTGATCGTCGAGGCCTTCGAGCAGCCCGTGCCCTGGTACGACGCCGCGGCCAAGCTGGCGCTGACGGTGGCATCGCTGGGCAGCGGCTTCAAGGGCGGCGAAGTGACGCCGCTGTTTTTCATTGGCGCCACGCTGGGCAATGCCCTGGCGCCGCTGCTGGACCTGCCTTTTGGCCTGCTGGCGGGGCTGGGCTTTGTGGCGGTGTTCGCGGGCGCGGCCAACACCCCCATCGCCTCCACGCTGATGGCGATGGAGCTGTTTGGCGCCGAGGTGGGCGTGTTCGCGGCCACGGCCTGCGTGGTGAGCTACCTGTTTTCCGGCCACAGCGGCATCTACCGTTCGCAGCGGGTGGGCCAGGCCAAGCACCGCCACGCGCCCGAGGGCATCCCGCTGGGCGACCTGCCGGCCCACCGGCGGGCCGAGGCTCAGGCGGAGGCCCAAGCCTTGGAAAAACCGCCTGAACGGCCCGACCCACCCGCGCCGCCGCGCTGAACGGCCTGGGCTGCCAAAGCCCAGCCACCGTCGGCCGCGCCAGGCCACAACCGGGGGCAGGCCACGCCGGGGTAACGCTCAGGCCGAGCCCTGCGCCGCCACCCAGGCCTCGAAGGCGTCGGCCTCCAGCGGCCGGCTGAACAGGTAGCCCTGGAACTGGTGGCAGCCGTGCCGCTGCAGAAAGCCGCGCTGGTCTTCGGTTTCCACCCCTTCGGCGATGACCGCCAGCCCCAGGCTGTGGCCCAGGGTCAGGATGGCGCGGACGATGGCGGCGTCGTTGGCGTCGTCCAGCAGGTGGCGCACGAAACCCTGGTCCACCTTGAGCTGCTCCAGCGGCAGGCGCTTGATGTAGCTCAGCGACGAGTAGCCGGTGCCGAAGTCGTCCAGCGCAAACTGCACCCCGTGGCGGCGCAGCGCGTCCATCTTGGCGACCAGGCTGTGCACGTCCTCGGCCAGGGTGCTTTCGGTCAGCTCCAGTTTCAGCCGCGACGGCTCGGCCCCGGTCTGGGCCAGCAGCTGCAGCACCTGCGGCACAAAGTCGGCCTGCTTGAACTGGTGGGCACTAACGTTGACCGCCAGCGTCAGGTCGCGCAGCTGCGGGTCGCGCGCCCAGGCGGCCAGCCGCTCGCAGGCGCTCTGCAGCACCCAGTGGCCCAGTTCCAGAATGAAGCCGGTCTGCTCGGCCAGGGGAATGAACTGCGCCGGCGACACCGCGCCGCGCTCCGGGTGCCACCAGCGCAACAGGGCCTCGGCCCCCAGCGCCCGCCCGCTGTCGTCCACCTGGGGCTGGTAGTGCAGGCGGAACTGGCCCAGCGCCAGCCCCTGGCGCAGGTCGGCCTCCAGCGCGGTGCGCACCGTCAGCGCCACCTGCAGGGCCGCGTCGTAAAAGTGGTAGCGGGCGCGGCCCCGGCGCTTGGCCTCGTACATGGCCAGGTCGGCGTGCGACAGCACCTCGTCGCCGCTGAGTGCCGGCGGGTGGCCGAACAACGCCACGCCGACGCTGCCGCTGCAGGCGTAGGCCCGGCCCGCCGGCTGGAAAGGCTGGGCAAAGATGCCGATCACCTGCTGCGCCAGGGCCTGGGCGCGGGCGCTGGCCTGGGCCACGTCGTCGCCCAGGCCACCGGCCAGCACCACGAATTCGTCGCCCCCGAAGCGGGACACGGTGTCGCTGTCGCGGGCGCAGGCACGCAGGCGCTGGGCCACCTGCTGCAGCAACTCGTCGCCGCTGGCGTGGCCACGGCTGTCGTTCAGGGTCTTGAAGTCGTCCAGGTCGATCAGCAGCAGCGCGCCTATGCCCTGGCCCCCATCGGCGCCGCTGAGCGCGCGGTGCAGGCGATCGGTCAGCAGGCGGCGGTTGGGCAGGCCGGTCACCGGGTCGTAGTAGGCGAGCTGCTCGATCTCGGCCTCGGCCTGGCGCTGGCGGGAAATGTCGCGCACCAGGCCGACGAACATCACCCGCCCGGCCTGCTCGATTTCCGACACCGCCAGGTGCATCGGGAAGGCGCTGCCGTCGCGGCGCCGGCCCTCGACCTCGCGGCCACTGCCCAGGATGCGCGACACCCCGGTCGCGCGGTAGCGCGCCAGGTGGCGCGGGTGTTCCCCGGCTTGGGGCTCGGCCATCAGCAGCCCGACATCGCGCCCGAGCACGTCGGCGGCGGCGTGGCCGAAAATCCGCTCGGCGGCGGGGTTGAAGCTGAGCACCCGGCCGCCCTCGTCCAGGGTGATGACGCCGTCGATCACGTTGTCGAGGATGGCCTGGGTGTGCTGGGCCGCTTCGGTCAGGGCGCACTGCTGGCGGGCGATGGCGCGTTCGCCGGCGCGGATGGTGCGCAGCATCAGCAGAGACAGCAAGGCCCAGACGGCCAGCAGGCCGGCGGTGAGCCCCAGCGCCTGCCACAGCGGCGGCGCGAAAACCGGCCAGTGGGTCTGCCACTCGTCGTACACCACCTCCACCCGCAGGGGGGTGCCCGCCACGGCCTGGCCCACGGCGGTCAGGCGCTGGCCGGTGACCGGGTCGGTCCAGTCGGTGCGGTGCGGGCCGCCGTTCTGGCCGGGCGCCGCGGCCCCGGCCGCGTGCTGGAAGGCCAGGGCGCGCGGGTCCACCGGGTCGACCACGCCGGTCAGGGCCGCGCCGCTGCGGGCGTCCCACACGCGGTAGCGGGCCTGCGGCAGCACGGCGCGCAACTGCTGCTCCAGCTCCCGCACAAAGCGTTGGGGGTCGTGCAGCAGCCAGACCTGGGCGTCCCCCTCGACCGTGCGGGCCTGGGCAAAGGTCAGCACCAGGCTGCCGGCCGGTGGGCAACGGGCACCGGGCTCGGCCGCGGGCATCACCCACAGCAGCGAGGTTTCTATGGCGGCGCGTTCGGCCAGGAAGCGCGGGCAGTAAGACGCCAGGGGGTGGGCGCCGGGCACCGCCCCGGCCCCCGACAGCACCAGCCCATTGGGCTGGACCAGCAGCAGGTCGAGCGTGCCGGGGATGAAGGCCACGAACTGGCGCAGCAGGTCCTGCAGGGCCTGGGGGCCGGCGCCGCTGAGCAGGGTGGCCTGGTTGATCTGGACCACCAGCTGGCGCACCAGGTGTTTCTGCACCTGGAGCTGGTCGCCCACCGCGCCGGCCTGGCGCTGCACCACCGCCTCCACCTGCTGTTGCAGCTGGGCGGTGCCGCCGTGCCACTCGTCCCAGCGCTGCAGGCCCACAAACGACAGCACCAGCAGCAGCACCAGCGCGTTCAACAGCGACACCAGGGTGCCGGGTCGGCGCGCCAGCCGTTGCCACAGGGCGGTGATGGGGCCGGGCATCACAGGGCCTGGATCTGGTCGAACAGGCGCAGGCCCTGCGGCCCCCCCAGCGCCCGGGCCACGTCGCGCAGCACGGGCTGCAGCCCGTCCGCCTGCCACGGCACCCAGGTCAAGCGCCCGGGTTCGGCCAGCCAGCGCGCGTCGCGCTCCTGCTCCTGCCGGGCCAGTTCGCTGCCCCAGGCCGAGGCCTCGTCGGCGCAGGCGGCCACCAGTTCGCGCTGGGCCGCCGTCCAGCCCGCCCAGCGGGCCGCCGACGCGAACACGAACTGCCGCTGCGGCATGTGGTTGCTGGGCATCAGGTGGCTCTGGTGGGCGTGCAACTGGCCGGCGCGCACAAAGTTCGGCGGGTTCTCCTGCGCGTCCACCTTGCCCAGGCGCAGGGCGTCGGCCAGATCGGGGAAGGGAATGGGCACCGTCTCGGCACCCAGCCGGCGCCAGACGGCCGTCCAGGCCGCGTCGGGCGGCAGGCGCAGGCGCAGGCCGGCCAGGTCGGCCGGGCGGGCAATGGGCCGGTTGGCGGTGAGCATGCGCGTACCGACGTAGTGCCAGGACAGCACCCGCAACCCCGCCGCGTCAAGCTGCTGGCGCAGGGCCAGCCCCACCGGGCTGGCGTAGGTCTGCAAGGCGTGGTCCACGCTGCGGTACAAAAAAGGCAGGTTCACCACCAGGTACGCGTCGCCCAGGCTGCCCACCACCACGTCGCCGGCCACCGTCAGGTCCAGCGCCCCCTGGCGCAGCAGCGACAGGTGTTCGCGCTCGTCGCCCAGCACCGCCGCGCCGACGACGCGCACCCGCAGCGCCCCGCCGGAGCGCTGCGCCAGCCGCTCGGCCAAGCGCTGGGCGATGCGGTCGGGCATGCTGCCGGCGGGGAACTGGTGCCCCAGGGTCAGCACCCGGGGCCCGACCGGGCGGGCCCATGCGCCACCCGCCCCGGTCGAAACCAGGGCCGCGGCCCCCGACAACCACGTGCGTCTGCGCATCCGATGTTCCAGAAATAGCAGACTTGAGCTTACACGAAACTCGCCTCTGCTCAAACGCGGCTGCGCAGGGTCCGGCTCAGCAGAATGACCGGGATCAACCCGACCAGCACCAGCGTGAGCGCCGGCAGCGCGGCCTCGCCCAGGCGCTCGTCGCGGGCCAGCTGGTAGGTGACCACCGCCAGGGTGTCGCTGTTGAACGGCCGCAGCACCAGGGTGGCGGGCAGCTCCTTCATCACGTCCACGAACACCAGCAGCGCGGCCGCGGCGGTGGAGCGGCGCAACAGCGGCCAGTGGACCCGGGCCATCAGCCCGAGGCCGGTGGTGCCCAGCATGCGGGCAGAATCGTCCAGGCTGGGCGGGATGCGGGCGTAGCCGCTCTGCACCGACTGCAGCGCCACCGCGGTGAAGCGCACCAAATAGGCCCAGACGATGCCCAGCGCCGTGGCCGTGACCCAGTACCCCACGCTGGTGTCGGGGCGGGCGGCCTGCAGCCAGCCCACCGGCAGCAGCAGGCCCACCACCACCACCGCGCCGGGCACGGCATAGCCCAGGCCCACCACGCGGGTGACGCCGCCGGTGAGCCAGCCCGGCTGGCGCCGCTGGGCAAAGCCCAGCGCCAGGGCGGCCAGGGTGGCCAGGGCCGCGCTGAGCCCGGCCAGCCACAGGCTGTTGCGCGCCCATTGCAGAAACGGGGCCCAGGGCAGTTCGTCCCAGCCGCCCAGCAGCGGGCGCAGCATGAACCCCACCGGCAGCACAAAGCCGAACAACACCGGCAGACCACAGGTGGCCCAGGCCGCCCACAGGCCCCAGCGCCGCAGGTGGGCCGGCTGGGCCTCCGCGCCGCTCTGGCGCCCGCCCCGGCTGTTGACGAAACGCAGGCGCCGCTGCGCCCGGTGCTCCAGCCACAGCAGCAGGCCCACGGTGGCCAGCAGCAGGGTGGCCAGTTGCGCGGCGGCCAGGCGGTTGTCCATCACCAGCCAGGCCTTGTAGACGCCGGCGGTGAAGGTCTGGATGCCGAAGTAGCTGGCCACCCCGAAGTCGGCCAGGGTTTCCATCAGCGCCAGCGCCACACCGGCGGCCACCGCGGGGCGGGCCAGCGGCAGCGCCACCTCGCGGATGCGGCGCGACAGTGGCGCGCCCAACAGACGGGCGGCCTCCATCAGCTGCGCGGCGCGTTCGCTCAGGGCGGTGCGGGCCAGCAGGTACACATAGGGGTAGAGCGAAAAGGTGAACACCCAGACCGCGCCCCAGGTGTTGCGCACCTCGGGGAAGACGCGGCCCTGCCAGCCGAAGGTGGCGCGCAGCCAGACCTGCAGCGGGCCGGAGAACTGCAGAAAGTCGGTGTAAGCGTAGGCCACCACGTAGGCCGGCATGGCCAGCGGCAGCAGCAGCGCCCATTCAAAAGCGCGCCGGCCGGGAAAGTCGAACAGCGTCACCGCACTGGCCGTGCCCATGCCCACCACGGCCACCCCCAGCGCCACCGCCAGGCACAGCCACAGGCTGGTGCCCACGTACTCCGGCAACACGGTGTCGGCCATCTGGCGCAGCACGTCCAGCGCGGCGGCGTCGAACTGCCACCACGACGCGGCCAGCGCCAGCACCGGCAGGGCCAGCAGCCCGGCAAACAGCAGCAAGCCGCACTGGGCCAGCGCAGCGCCCACACGGGCCAGGGTCGGGGAAGGTTTTTGTGCCATATCAACGCAAATGAGAATGGTCATTATCTACAATGTGCCGTATGTTCCTGACCGTCTCGCAGTTGTCCATCCAGTACCCCGGCGCCGCCCAGGCGTCGGTGGACGGCGTGTCCTTTGGCCTGGCGGCCGGCGACATCGGGGTGCTGATCGGCCCGTCGGGCTGCGGCAAGACCACGCTGCTGCGCGCCGTGGCCGGGCTGGAACGCGCCAGCGGTGGCAGCATCCGCCTCGGCGGCGAGGTGGTCAGCAGTGCCCAGGCCCACACCCCGGCCGAGCAGCGCCGCATCGGCATGGTGTTCCAGGACTACGCCCTGTTTCCGCACCTGGACGTGGCGCGCAACGTGGGCTTCGGCCTCAAGCACCTGGGCACGCGCGAGCGCCAGGCCCGGGTGCAGGAGGTGCTGGCCCTGGTCGGCCTGGACGGCCTGCAGGGCCGCTACCCGCACGAACTCTCGGGCGGCCAGCAGCAGCGCGTGGCGCTGGCCCGCGCGCTGGCGCCCAGCCCGCGCCTGCTGCTGCTGGACGAGCCGTTTTCCAACCTCGACGTGGACCTGCGCGAACGCCTGGCGCACGAGATCCGCGGCATCCTCAAGGCCGCCGGCGCCACCGCCCTGTTCGTCACCCACGACCAGCTGGAGGCCTTCGCCATCGGCGACGTGATCGGCGTGATGCACCAGGGGCACCTGCACCAGTGGGACGACGCCTACGCCCTGTACCACCGCCCGGCCACGCGGTTTGTGGCGGAATTCATCGGCCACGGCGTGTTCACCCCGGCCCAGATCCAGCTCAGCGGCGACGAGGTGGTGGTCCACACCCCGCTGGGCGCGCTGCAGGACGTGGAGGAATGCCCCCTGCCCAGCGCCTACGAGGCCGGGCTGTGCGACGTGCTGCTGCGCGCCGACGACATCGTTCACGACGACGACGCGCCGGTGAAGGCGCGCATCGTGCGCAAGGCCTTCCGGGGCTCCGAGTTTTTGTACACCCTGCGGCTGGACAGCGGCGAAACGGTGATGACCCACGTGCCCTCGCACCACAACCACGCCGTGGGCGAGTGGATCGGCATCCGCGTGGCGGTGGACCACGTGGTGACCTTTGAACGCGGCGCCGGCGCCGGGGCCCCACCCGCGCCGGCGGCCCCGCGCGTGCCGGCCTGAACGGCGGCTCCGCACCGAGCCGAACGGCCCCGGCCGCCACCCGTTCGTGCCCGTCCGCGCCCGGGTGGCGCGGTACACTTCGCGCAGACCGGGCCGCGCCACGGCGGCCCCACGGTCCTCAGACCCCATCATCACAGGCTGCCCCACCCATGACCCCCGCCGAACAAGCCCTGCGCGACGCCGCCCTCGACTACCACCGCTCCCCGAACAAAGGCAAGATTTCGGTCAACCCGACCAAGCCGCTGTCCAACCAGCGCGACCTGAGCCTGGCCTACTCCCCGGGCGTGGCCTTCCCCTGCCTGGCGATCGAGCAAGACCCCAAGCTGGCGGCCGAGTACACCAGCCGCGGCAACCTGGTCGGCGTCATCACCAACGGCACCGCCGTGCTGGGCCTGGGCGACATCGGCCCGCTGGCCTCCAAGCCGGTGATGGAGGGCAAGGGCTGCCTGTTCAAGAAGTTCGCCGGCATCGACGTGTTCGACATCGAGCTGGCCGAGCGCGACCCGGACAAACTGGTCGAGATCATCGCCAGCATGGAGCCGACGCTGGGCGGCATCAACCTGGAAGACATCAAGGCGCCCGAGTGCTTCTACATCGAAAAGAAGCTCAAGGAGCGCATGAACATCCCGGTGTTCCACGACGACCAGCACGGCACCGCCATCATCTCCAGCGCCGCGCTGCTGAACGGCCTGGA